>NZ_JBIWKX010000028.1:0-62171 GCF_044765885.1 Amycolatopsis sp. NPDC102389 | reverse complement strand
TTTTTTGGCGCCCCCCGGGGGGGGGGTTTGGTTTTGGTTTGGTTTCTAACCCCCCCCCCCCCCCCCCCCCCACCCCAGGGAAAACCGGTCATGCGAGCATCAAACGGGCATTCGGTCGCCGGCAACAGTCCCCTGTGGACGCTCAAGGTGCGGCAGTGCGCCGTCGGCGCCCGCGCCTCGCACCGAAGGCTCCTTTGCTCGCGGTCTCACCACGACACGGTTGACTTTCGGCTCAATAGAACGCTCTTTGCCACTCGCGACCCGCCCGCAACGCCGCACAAAGCACTCGAATCGGGCACTCGAACCTCGATCGTGTCCCTTATGGACAGTCAAGAAACGTGCAGGCCTCGTTGCGAGCCCGCTCTCGCCGCCAGAACCGGAATCGCCACCTGACCAGCGGCCATACGACTTTGCCGGGACCCTCGGCTGATCCGAGGGAAGAGGGCCTTCACGCGCTTTCAGGGGTACCTGGCGACGCTCACGTTCGGTCCGGCGGCGGCTAGTTCGCTGCTCCCAATGTGGCATTGGGGACGGTAGGCGTCCCCAATGCCACATTGGGAGCAGCATCGCGATCGAGGCCGAGCGGCGCCGGCGTCACCACTCGCGTGGCAGTCCCTTCCGCGGGTCGCTCAGCCGCCGCACCGCGCTCGCGCAGGCGAGCGACTCCAGCAGCGGAACCGTCCGGTACCACCCCAGACAGGCGTCCGTGATGCTCAGGTCGGGCCGCGGCGGTGTGGACCCGACGTCCTGCCTGCCGTCGGAGAGGTACGACTCGATCATCACCCCGGCCAGCGCGTCGTTGCCCGCCGAGATCTGGTCCGCCAGATCGGCGACGACCACGGGCTGGCGGTTGTGGTCCTTACCGCTGTTGCCGTGCGAGGCGTCGACGACGAGCCGGTGCGGCAGCCCGGCGGTGGTCAGCGCGTCGAGGGCGTCGGCGACCGCGTGGGCGTGGTGGTTCGGTTTCGGGCCACCGCGCAGGACGAGGTGCGCGTCCGGGTTCCCGGCGCTGCGCTGGATCCGCGGGCGCCCGTCGGCGGCGGCGCCCGGGAACACGTGCGGCAGCGCGGCCGCCCGGACCGCGGCCACGGCGGTGTCCAGCCGCCCGGACACGCAGTTCTTCATGCCCACCGGCATCGGCAGCCACGACGCCAGGTGCCGGTGCGGCTGGCTCGCGACGGTCCGCGCACCGATCGCGCCCCAGCTGATGGTGTCCGCGAAGTAGGGCGCCAGGAACGGGTCGACGAACTCGTACGCCAGCGGCAACCCGGTCGCGGCGGCGTCGTCCAGGAACCGCCGTCCTATCCGGACACCTGCCGCGAGATCGCCCTTGCCGTCCAGGGTCGGGTCGGGCACCAGGCCGGTCCAGCCCGCGACCGTCCTCGGTTTCTCCAGGTAGGCGCGCAGGACCACGACGAGGTCGTCCGCGAACCGTCGCGCCGCCTCGGCGAGCCGGTTCGCGTACTCGAGCGCGCCGTCGGTGTCGTGCACCGAACACGGACCCACGACGACGAGCAGCCGCGGGTCACGCCGCGCGAGGACGTCCGCGACGGTCGCGCGATGCCGCGTGATCTCCTCCGGCACGAACCCGGTCGTGACCACCTCGGCCGGGCTGGGCAGCTGGTCAAGCATCCGCGTGACCTCTCTTCTTGTCGGGGGCGGCCGCCCCGGCCCGGGGCAGCCGCGTCGCACCGGCCACCGCCACGACGGCGAGGCCGAGAACACACCAGAAGGCGTCGGCGAACGCGGCGGCGACATCCGGGCCGCGCGCGGCCAGCCGGGCCTGTAGCACCACGGCCAGCACCGCGGTGCCGATCGAGCCGCCGAGGGTGTTGAGCAGATTCAGCGCCCCGGCCGCGCGGGGCAGCCGGGCGGGTTCGACCCGGCGGTAGACGATCGTCATCACCGGCGCGCCGATCAGCGCCGCGCCGAAACCGCGCAGCAGCAAGGAAACCACGATGACCCAGTCCGGCAGGCCAAGCCCGAGCTGGGTGAAGGGCGCGGTGCCGAGGGCGACCAGCCCGATCCCGCTGAGCACCAGGGTGCGCGGCGAAATCCGGTCGACGAGCCGGTTCACCAGTACCGACCCGGCCGCCGCGCCGATGCCCTGCGGCACCAGCAGCAGACCGGTGTCCCAAGTGGACAGTCCGGGTCCGCGCTGGAGATAGAGCGGGAGCAGGAACATCGTGCCGAACACCGACGCGCCGAGCAGGACCAGCGCCAGCGCGGCGACCCCGAACGGCGGCCGCGTGAACAAGCGTGGATCCAGCAAGGGCGCTTCGGCGCGCAGACCGTGCCGCACGAACGCCGCCAGCATCGCGACGCCGAGCGCGACGGCGATCCCGGCGATCACCGGTGAACCCTGCTCGAACCACGTGAGTCCGAAGACCAGCACCGCGAGCCCCGGCGAAAGCAGCAGCGCGCCCCGGTAATCGAAGCGCTCGCCCTTGCCGCCGGGTTCGCCCGCCGGCACCCAGCGCCGCGCCAGGATCACCGCCACCACACCGACCGGGAGATTGACGTAGAACAGCCACGGCCAGTCGGCGACCGCGAGGATCGTGCCGCTCGCCAGCGGACCGAGCACCGGCGACAACAGCGGTACGAGGCCAACCACGCTGATCACGCGCCCGATCCTGTCCCGTCCGGCGGCCCGTGCGAGCAACGCCTGACCGGTCGGCGGCAGCAGGCCGCCCGCGAGTCCTTGCAGGACTCGGAACGCGATGAGCGCGGGCAGTGTCGGCGCCAGCGCGCACAACAGGGACGCCAGCAGGAACACGACGACGGCGGTGAGCCAGACGCGACGGCCGCCGAACCGGTCGGCGAGCCATCCGGACGCCGGCACCGCCGTGACCACGGCCAGCAGATACGCCGTCGTGACCCACTGGACTCCGGTGACCGGCGCGCCGAACTCGTCGGCGAGGGTGTCGACGCCGACCGAGACGATCGTGCTGTCCAAAGTGGCCATGAAGGTGCCGAGCACCAGCACGGCCGCCGTGCGCCACAGCGCGGCGTCGATCGGGCGGGCGGTCACCGCTCCCCCACGAACCCGGCGGCGTCGCCGTCGAACCAGGACGGCAGTTTCCGCAGGAATCCGACCAGATCGTCGGCCAGCGACCGGGCGTCTCGCGCGTACAGCACGCCTTCCCAGCCGTGCTCGCCGGGAACGACGGTGACGCTCACCGGATGGTGCGTGCGTTCGCGGAACCTCGTCCCGGTGACGGTCAGGCCGGGCGCGGGCTCGCGCAGCTTCGCCGGATCCACCGGGTAGTTCTCGAACACGAGCAGGCTGTCGAACAACCGCTCGCGGCCGGCGAGCGACGCGAGTTCGGGCAGGCCGATCCGGTGGTGCGCGGCCATCGCCTGTTGCCGTGCCTGCAAGTCGGCGAGTGCCTCGGCGACCGCCCCGGTGAATCGGGCGCGCACCGGAACGCTGTTCGCCAGGAGACCGATGATCTCCTCGACACCGTCCACATCGGACGTCCTATTCGAGGTCATCACCCCGAAACTGACATCGGGACGCCCGGCGCGAGAGGCGAGCACGGCCGCCCACGCACCCTGTAACAGCGTGTTGACGGTGAGTCCGCGCGACGAGCCCAACCTGGTCAGCTCCGCGACCAGCTGACCGTCCACAGTGAACAGAGCGGGATCGGCGGAGCCACCGGAACGCGGGAGGTGGTCGCCCTCGGGAAGGCCGTCGAGTTCCGCCCGCCAGGCCCGGACATCGGCGGAGTGATCGGCCGCGGCGAGCAGGCGGGTGTACCAGGTCGGCGGAATCGGCTCCGGCAACGGTTTTCCCGCGTACAGCGCGAACAGTTCACCCAGGATACGCGGCGCGGACCAGCCGTCGGACAGCAGATGGTGACTGGTCAGCACGAGCGTCTGGCTGCCCGGCCCGTGCCGCAGCACGGCGACCCGCCACAAAGGACCGTGCGCGAGGTCGAACGGCTCCGCGAGTTCCTCGTCCAGCGCGGTGTCCAAGTCGGATACTTCGCGGACGCGGAACCCATCCCGGGGTTCAGCGGGGATCACCTGGACCTCGTGCGACGGCGGGAACACCGCGCCCAGGTTCGGCTGCCGTCGCACCAGCGCGGCCGCCGCCGCCCGCAATGCCTCGACATCGAGATCACCGGACAACGTGAACGCGGCCTGCACCGGATACGGATCTTCTTCCGCCGCCCGGGACTCGCGCAGGATCACCTCCTGCAACGGGGTCAGCGGCATGATCTCGCCGGGTCCAGGCACGTCGGCGGCGAGCGCGTCCAGCTCACGCCGGAAGTGCTCGCCCAGCACGGTGATCTCGTCTTCGGTGAACAGCGCGGACGGCCAGGTGAAGCGGACGCCGAGTGTGCCGCCGTCGAGAACCATCGCGTTCACCGTCAGCGCGTACGGCAACGGCATCTCCGCACCGCCACCCGAACCGAGCGGATCGGCGTCCGGCGGCCGCTGCCACAACGTCTCCTCGACCGGCGCCGCGGGGAACCGGCCGAGATAGTTCCAGGCCACCTCCGGCCGTGGGCCGTCGACCTCGAGAATCCCGTGTCCGAGCCCATCGCCTGCCGCCCGCAGATGGTCGCGCACGGCCCGCAACGCGTCCGGGAGCGGTCCGGCGGGCGGGGTGATCCGCGCCGGATGCACGGCGGTGAACCAGCCGGCCGTCTGTGCCAGATCGACCGTGTCCGTGAAGTCCGGTGTGTGTCCTGGCCTTCCGTGGCTTTCGACGGCGACGACCAGATCGGCATCGGTCCCGCGCCAGGCGGCGACGGCGCGGGCGAGCGCGGTCAGCAGCACGGTGTCGGGGCCGGTGCGGTAGGCCGTGGACAGCGCGGTGAGCACGGCGTGGGTGGTGTCCTCGCCGAGGTCGATCCGGTGGTGCCGCGCGGTCGCCACGGTGTCGCGCGCGGGATCGAGCCGGGTCCGGCCGAGTGTGGTCACCGGCGCCGCGGCGACACCCTGCCAGTACCGCATTTCGTCCTCTCGATGCGGCGCGGCGGCACGCAACGACCGCGCCCAGCCCAGGAACGACTGCCCGCGCCGGTGCAGGGTATTGCCATGGAAGGCCTGTTCGACGTCGTCGAGCAGCACGCGCCAGGTCACCGCGTCGGCGACCAAGTGGTGCGCCACCAGCAGCAAACGTCCGGGACGATCACCGGCGTCCACCAGCACCGCCCGCAGGAGCGGTCCGGTGCGCGGGTCCATCGTGGCGACGATCCGCTCGACCTGCGCGTCCAGCGCCGCGCGCGGATCACCGGAAACGCGGACGGCCGTGAGCACGTCCCCACCGGTCACGGCGCCGACGTCCGGAATACGCAGCGCGTCCTCGACCAGGTGCGCGCGAAGGACGTCGTGGCGGGCGAGAACGGCGTCGAGTACCGCGGTCCAGCGAGGGACATCGTCCACCGAAGGCACGCAGATCTCGGTCCACTGGCAGAACCCGTCTGCCGCCTTTCCCGCGCGCCGCAGCAGATCCCGCATGATCGGCGTGAGCGGGGCGTCACCGACCGCGTGGGCTTCCTCGGCCCGTTCGGGTTCACCACAGCGCGCGGCGATCCCGGCGACCGTGCCGCCTTCGAGGACGTCCCGCGCGGTCAGGTGCAGTCCTTCACGGCGGGCACGGGAGACCACCCGCAGCGACGCGATGCTGTCCCCGCCCGCGTCCAGGAACCCGTCGTCCAGGCCGACGTCAGGACCGAGCAGCTCACGCACCACCCGCAGCAGCACCGCTTCCGCCGGGGTGGCTGGTTCCCGGCCACCGTCGGAACGGGCTTCCAGCGCGGGCAGCGCGGCTCGGTCCAGCTTGCCGCTCGGGCCGAGCGGAAGCCGGTCCAGCGGCACGAACGCGGTCGGCACCATGTACGCGGGCAACTCCGCGGCGAGGTATTCGCGCAGTTCGGCTGGGTCGGGTTCGGCTCCGTCCACGGGGACGACGTAGGCGACCAGCCGGTCCTCGCGGACGATCACCGCGGCGGCGCGCACGTCGTCGTGCGCCGTCAGCGCGGTCTCGATCTCGCCGAGTTCGATCCGGAATCCGCGCAGTTTGACCTGGTGGTCGGCGCGGCCGAGGAAGACGATCTGCCCGTCCGGCCGCCAGCGGACCAGGTCCCCGGTGCGATACATCCGCTCCCCCGGCGGGCCGAACGGGTCGGCGACGAACCGTTCGGCGGTGAGAGCCGCCCGGCCGACATAGCCCTGCGCGAGCTTCGGCCCGGCCAGGTACAGCTCGCCGGTGACGTTCGTCCCGACCGGGAGCAGCCCGCCGTCGAGCACGTACGCGCGGACCTCCGGGTCCGGGCGGCCGATCGGCAGCGGACCGGGATCGGCCGGGTCGTAATGCCAGGTGACCGAGTTGATGGTGACCTCGGTCGGCCCGTAGGCGTTGAACAGCGCGCGCCGGTTCCCCCAGCGCCGCGCCAGTTCCGGGTCGAGCCGTTCGGCGCCGACGACGAAGAACACGTCCGGGTCGACGGTCGCGTCGTCGGGCATCGCGGAGAGGAACGAAGGCAGCAGGTTGAGCCCGGTGACACGGTGTTCGGCGGCGTAGGCCAGCAGGTCGTCGCCCGAGACCCGCACCTCCTCCGGCGCGATCACCGAGGTGCCGCCGGACAGCAACGGCAGCATGAACTGCCAGAACGCGACGTCGAAACTCGTCGAGGCGAAATGCAGGTACCTCTCGGCGGTCCCGATCCCGACGATGTCCTCCTGCAGCGCGATCAGGCTCGGGACGCCGCGATGCGGTACCGCCACGCCTTTCGGTTTGCCGGTGGTGCCGGAGGTGTAGATGACGTAGGCGATCGCGTCTTCACACGACGGCACGGCCGGGTCCGAGTCCTCAGTGGACAGTTCGGCCGGGTCGATCACCGGGAGGCCTTCGACGTCCGAAGTGGACACGACGGCCGCGGGCCGGATGTCGCCCAGCATGTAGGCCAGCCGGTCCGCCGGGTAGTCCGGGTCCATCGGCACGTGCACCGCACCGGCCTTGATCACGCCGAACAGCGCGACCACGAGGTCGACGTCGCGGCGCAGCAGGACCGCGACCGGATCCTGCGGTTTCACCCCGGCGTCGATCAGGGTGTTCGCGAGCCGGTTGGCGCGGCGGTCCAGTTCGGCGTAGGTCAGGCTCCGGTCGCGGCACACGACGGCTTCGGCGTCCGGGGTCTCCCGGACCCAGCGCCCGAACTCCGCCAGCATGCCGCCGCGTTCGCGCTTCGGTTCGGGTCCTTCGCCGAGCCGCAGCATCGCGCGTTCTTCCTCAGCGTCGAGCGCCCGCAGCCGGGAGACCGGCCGCGCCGGATCGCTGACGATCTCGTGCAGTACCGCGCGCAGCCAGCGGCCGTAGGACTCGGCCTCTTCGCGAGTGAACGCCTGGGGTTGATAGCCGAGGCCGACGGTGAACTCGTCGCCCGGCAGCACGATCACCGTGAGCGGGTAGTGCGTCGCGTCGGTGATGTCGACCCCGACGAGGTCGAGGCCGGGCGCCAGCGTGGTGCGGGCGCGGCTGGAGAGCGGGAAGTTCTCCATCACCAGCATGGTGTCGAACAGGTCGCCGACGCCGGCCGCGCGCTGGATGTCCGGCAGCCCGGCGTGATGGTGGTCGGTGAGCCGGACGCTTTCGGTGTGCACACGCTCCAGCACGGTGGCCGCGGTGTCGGCGGCGTCGAACCGCACGCGCACCGGGATCGTACTGCCGAGCTGGCCGATCATCCGCTCGACGCCGGGGACGTCGGCCGGGCGCCCGGAGACCGGGCAGCCGAAGACCACGTCGCGACGCCCGGTCAGCCTGGCGAGCAGCACACCCCAGGCGGTCTGGAACACCGTCGTCGGGGTGATCCCGCGTTCACGGGCGAAGCCGCGCAGCCGCTCGCTGAACTCGCCGCCCAGTTCCACGGTGACCCGCTCCGGACGCTCCACAGTGGACTCGACACTCGCCGGGGCGAGCCGGGTTCCTTCGTCCAATCCGGACAGTGCCTCGCGCCATGCCTCCAGTGCCGCGTCCGGGTCGCGTTCGCCGAGCACGCGGTGGTACTCCGAGAGCGGCGGCGCGACCGGGGCCGCCGGGCCGCCGCCGAGTTCGGCGTAGGTGGCCAGCAGGGTGCGGCCGACCAGCGGCATCGACCAGCCGTCGAGCAGCGCGTGGTGGTTGGTGAGCACCAGGCGGTGCTCGTCCGGGCCGAGGGTCAGCAGCAGGAAGCGGATCAGCGGCGGGGTGGCCGGGTCGAACGGCCGCGCGAGTTCGGCGCGGCATTCGTCCGCGACCTGCTCCGGTGACACGTTCGCGTGCCGCCAGTCCAGCGTGACCTCGGCGGGCACCACCTGGACGACCTCGCCCGCGTCGGTGGTGTGCAGGTGAACGCGCAAGGCGGGGTGCCGCCGCAGCACCTCGGCCGCGGCCTCGCGCATGCGGACGGCGTCGAGCGCCCCGCTGAGCAAGGTGACGGCCTGCACCACGTAGACGTCGGTATCTTCGGTGCCGCGTGCCAAGGTGTGGAAGGAAAGCCCGGTCTGCAACGGGGTCGCGGGCAGGACGTCCTCGACCCGCCCGAGGCGTTCGAGCGTGTCGATTTCGGCCTGATCGAGGTGGACCAGCGGCAGATCCGACGGCGTGAGCCCGCCGCCGTCCGGACCGATCCGGGCGGCGTGCGCGGCCATCGCCTCCAGCGCTCGCGACCACGCTTCTTGAAGCGCCGCAACGCTTTCCTCGTCGAGCACCTCGCCGGCGGCGGTCCATTCGACCGCGAGCCGGGGACGGCCGTCCTCGCGCACGAAGCAGTTCAGCGCCAGTACCTGTTCCAATGACTTGGCGTCCGGTTCGGTGACCGCGAACGGGTCTTCCTCCGGCAGCCGCCAGCCGGTGCCGGGCAGCGCCGCGAACCGGCCGAGGTAGTTCAGGACGACGTCCGGCGGCGGGACGGCGGCGAGTTCGCCCCGGGTGAGCGGGTCGAGGTACCGCAGGACGCCGAAGCCGACACCGTTGTCCGGGATGGCACGTTTGGCCTCTTTGACGGCCCGCAGCAGCTTTCCGGCCGCCTCACCGCCGTCGAGCGCGCTGTCGAAGTCCGTGGTCGCGGCTACCGCTCCGGCCGGTACGCGCAAGGGATGTTCGGCGGTGAACCAGCCGACGGTGCGCGAGAGGTCCAGGCCGTCCTGATCCCGGCCGTGTCCTTCGAGGGACACAGTTTCGGCCTCGACCGAAGCACCTCGCCACGCTCGGAGAGCGAGCACGAGCGCGGCGAGCAGGACGTCGTCCGGTCCGGCGCGGTAGGCCGCGGGCAGGCCGTTGAGCACCGCGTCGGTCTGCTCGGGTGAAGCGAGCGTGACCGAACGCCGCGCGGTCGCGACCGTGTCGGCGGCGCGGTCGAGCGGCCGGTGGCCGAGACGCGGGCCGTCGAGAGCGTCGCGCCAGTGTTCGAGTTCGCCGCGCCGGGCACCCGATTTCCCTTGCTCCGCAAGAAGAAGCGCGTGCCGTCGCCACGACGTCCCGACCGGTTCGAGCGGTTCACCGGCACAGGCCGCACGCAGATCCGGCAGGAGGATCCGCCAGGAGACACCGTCGATCGCCAGGTGGTGGAGCACGATGACGACGTGATCCGGCAGCAACGCGACCTTGAGCACGCCAGCTCGGAGATCGAGGGACTCCGCGAGTTTCGCCGCGACCTCGGCCGGTTCGCCGGTCGTCTCGATGACGACGTCGGACGCCCTCACCGCGCCGCGTTCCCGGACCCGCATTTCGTCCTCTAAATGCAGGCGGAGGACGTCGTGATGGTCCAGGAGCGTTTGCACGCCTTCGGTCAGCAGAGCGGGCGGAAGGTCCTCGTCGAGCCGGATCGCGGTCCATTGGGTGTAACCGGCGATCGCCGTGACGTCCGGATGCGGGTCGAGCAGGGCGCGGACGATCGGCGGAGCGGGCACCTCACCGGTGGGTTCATCCGGCGCGGCCGGGCCGCCGATCTCCGCGCTCGCCGCGGCCAGCGCCTCGAAGCTGCGGCGGGCCAGCAGATCACGCGGCCGCAGGTCGAGGCCGTGCGCGCGCAGCCTGCTGCTGACGCTGATCGCGGTGATGCTGTCGCCGCCCAGCGCGAAGAAGTCGTCGTCGACGGCGACCTCGTCGACGCCGATCACCTCGGCGATGGTCGCGCACAGCAGCCGTTCGCGTTCGGTGGCCGCGGCGCGCCCGGCCGCCGCGCGCGGGGCGGGCAGCGCGGCTCGGTCGATCTTCCCGTTGGGAGTCAACGGAAGCGTGTCGAGGACGACCACCGCGGCGGGCACGAGATGTTCCGGCACCCACCCGGCGAGTTCGGCGCGGACCTCGTCCGGGACGACCTCGCCGACGACGTAGCCGACGAGCCGCGGTCCGCGCACGGCGGCGGCGGCCGCTCGCACTCCGGGAACGGCGGCGAGCGCGGCCTCGACCTCGCCGAGTTCGACGCGGTGGCCGCGCACCTTCACCTGCCCGTCGCGGCGGCCCAGGTACTCCAGCCCCCGCCCGGGTACCCAGCGGGCGAGGTCCCCGGTGCGGTACATGCGGTCGCCGGGCGCCCCGAACGGATCGGCGACGAACCGCTCGGCGGTCGCGCCGGGACGCCCGAGATAACCGCGCGCCAGATGCGGTCCCGCGAGGTACAGCTCGCCCGGGGTTCCGGCGGGCGCCGGACGCATCGCGGCGTCGAGCACCCGGACCGCCGTGCCCGGTACCGCGGTGCCGATCGTCGGCTCCCCGTCGTCGAGCCAGGATCCGGCACCGTCCACAGTGGCCTCGGTCGGGCCGTACATGTTGCGGGCGCGGACACCGGACTCGGCGACGCGGCGCCACAGCGCGGGCGGCGTCGCCTCTCCGCCGAGGACGAGCAGCGCGGGCGGGGCGGGGCCGTCGAGCAGCCCGGCGTCGATCAGCGGCGCGGCCATCGAAGGCGTGGTGTCGACGACGTCGATCCGGTCGCGGGCGAACGCGGCCAGCAGTTCGTCGGCGTCCCGGGCGACGTCGGTGCCGTAGACGTGGAGTTCGTGCCCGAACAGCAGCCACATCAGCTGGTCGAGCGCGGAGTCGAAGGCGAACGAGTAGGTGTGGGCGACGCGTAGCCGCCTGCCCGCGGCGCGTTCGGTCTCGGCCACCGTGGTCGCGCGGTGATGGCGCAGCAGGGTCGCGAGCCCGCCGACCCGGCCGAGGACACCCTTGGGGCGACCGGTGGAGCCGGAGGTGAAGATGACGTAGGCGAGATGTTCCGGATGACGCGGAACATCCAGGGGCGAAGAGTCCAGAGTGGACAGATCAGTGCCGCCGAGCAGCAAGTGGGGTCCCGGCACGATTTCCGGATCGTGAGTCACCGTGAGCACCGCACCGGCTTCGGCGGCGAGTTCCCGCAAGCGCTCGACGGGATGCGCGAGATCCAGCGGCAGGAAGGCGGCCCCGGCGTCGAGCACCGCCAGCAGGGCGACGACGAGATCCGCGGACCGCGGCAGGGCCAGCGCGACGACGTCGTCGGCTCCGACGCCGCGACCACGCAGCACCCGGGCGAGGCGGTGTACACGCGTGACGAGTTCGCCTGCGGTCAGCCGTTCGTCGCCGAAGACCAAAGCGGTCTGACCTGGGTCAAGCCGGGCGATAAGTTCAGGTACACCAAGGAGTTCTGAGGACGGAGCGGGCGTGGACCACGCCGCCAGCAGGGTGTCCCGCTCCCCCGGCGGCACCAGATCCGCACCGGCGACCACCGGGCCGCCCGGTTCGGTCAGCGCGGTGATCAGGCAGCGCAACGCGGTCAGCTTGGCGTCGACGGCGGCTTGGTCGTGTGTGCGCGCGTCGACCTCGAAGCCGAGCAGCAGCCCACCGTCCGAGGTCGGGAGCACGGACAGGCCCATGTCCTCGGGCGGCCCGCCCGCGACGTTGCGCATGGTGCCGCGCGAGCCCGCGAAGTCGAGCTTCAGGTCGAACGCCTTGAGGTTGATGCCGCGGCCGTGCAGCAGCGCCCCGGCGCCGGGCACCGCCAGATCCTGGGGCAGGTCCTCACCGCGGTACCGCTGGTGGGTGCGCATTTCCTTGAGCGCACCCGCGACCCGTGCGGTCAGCTCGGCCCCCGAGTCCTGTGGGAACACCGAAACCCGCAGCGGCAGCACGTTGACCGCCATCGCCGGGGTCCGCAGCGCCGCCCCTTCGCGGCACATCAACGGCATCGCGAACACGACGTCGGTCCAGCCGAGCACGCGGTGCAGGAAGGCGGCGTAGCAGGCGATCAGCGCGTCGCCCCACGTCGTCCCGGCGCGTTTGCCCAGCTCGCGCAACCGGGCCACGTCCGAAGCGGGCAGGACGGATCGGGCGGTCACCGTGTTTCCGGGAGGCCCCGACGCGCTGCCGCCGTCGTCGATATCCGGCAACGGCGTGAACCGCTCGCGCCAGTACTCGCGGTCCTGGTGGAACCGGTAACTGGTGCGGTACTCGCGATCGGCCTCGACGAGATCGGCGAACCGTGCGAACGTCGAAGGCGGCACTTCCTTGCCCTGGACCGAAGCGGTGTAGTGCGCGGCCGTCCGACGGGCGAGCATCGCCGCGGTGTAACCGTCGAACACGAGGTGGTGCCCGAGCTGGGTGAACCACACGTGCGAATCGGAAAGCCGCAGCACGAGATGGGCGAACAACGGCCGGTCCACCATGCCGCGGCAGGCCTCGGCGACGCGGCGTCGTTCGGCCTCGACCCGCGCGTGCGCGGCGGCCACCGGATCGGCCTCACCGCGGAGATCCACGACCTCGGGAGACGGCACCGCGTCGTCCGACACCACCTGACGAGGCCCGTCCGCCGTCTCGAAGACGCGCAGCCGCAGGCTGTCCGCCTCCTCGGCGGTCGCCCGGATCGCCTCGGTCAGCACGTCGACATCGACCGGCTTCTCGCCGACGATTTCGATGACATCACCGACGACGTAGTAAGGCGAGTCCGGTTCGAGGCGCTGCGCGGTCCAGATGCCCAGCTGGGCACCAGTCAGGTTCAGCATGAGGGCACCACCATCGGGGTTCCGGTCACCGGGTCGGGCACGACGACGCTGGGGAGATCGAAAACCTCCTTCATCAGCTCCGCGTCGACGATGTCGGACGGCGCGCCCTCGGCGACGATCCGGCCGTCCCTCAACGCGACGAGGTGATCGGCGTAGCGACAGGCCTGGTTGATGTCGTGCAGGACGGCGATCACCGTGCGGCCCTCGTCGCGCAGGCGCGCCAGCAACCCCAGCAGCTGGTACTGGTGCGCGATGTCGAGGAACGACGTCGGCTCGTCCAGCAGCAGGTACGGCGTCTTCTGCGCCAGCACCAGCGCCACCCACACGCGCTGCCGCTGCCCGCCCGAAAGCTCCTGCACCGGCCGGTCGGCCAGCCCCGCCACCCCGGCCGCGGTCATCGCCTCGATCACCGCGCGTTCGTCCTCTTCGGACCAGGTGGCGAACAGCGACTGGTGCGGGAACCGGCCGCGCGCGACCAGCTGCCGGACACGGACGTCCTCCGGCGCCACCGGATCCTGCGGCAGGAACCCGAGTTCCCGTGCCAAACCCTTGCCGTGGAAGGAGCCGACGTCCTTGCCGTCGAGCAGGACCTCGCCGTCCGCCGGACGCAGCAGCCGGACGAACGCGCGCAGCAAGGTCGACTTGCCACACGCGTTCGGTCCGACGACGGCGGTGAACGCGCGGTCGGGCACGTCGAGGCTCAGCCGGGTCGACACGACCCGGTCGCCGTAGCGCAGGGTCAGTTCCCGAGCGGTCAAGCGGGCACTCATGTGCGCCGAACCTCCTTGGTGAGCAGCCAGATCAGGTAGCCGCCGCCGATCACGGTGCTGACCACACCGACCGGCAGCGCTTCCGGCGCGAGCAGCATCTGGGCGGCCAGGTCGGCGGCGGTCAGCAGCACGGCGCCGGTGAGGGCGGCGGGCAGCAGCGCGATACCGGGCGTGCGGGCCAGCCGACGCCCGATCTGCGGGGCTGCCAGCGCGATGAACGCGATCGGTCCGGCGACGGCGGTGACCGTGGCCGTGCAGCCGACCCCGATCAGCACCAGCACCAGCCGCAGCCGGTCCCAGCGCACGCCGGTGGTGACCGCCAGCGCGCCGCCGAGCGCGGCCTGGTGCAACGCCGGCGCCTGGGTGAACAGCACGCCGAACAGCACCGCGAGCACCCCGAACGGAATGGCGACGTCGTCCCAGCCGATCCCGTTGAGGGAACCGGCGTTCCAGCCGACGGCCGCGATCGCGATCTCGAGTTCGGCGCGCAGCACGATCCACGAGTTGAGCGCGGTCAGCATCGCGTTGATCGCGATCCCGATGACGATCAGCCGCAGCCCGGACAGGCCGCCGCCGAGCGACAGCGCGTACACGATCGCCGCCGTGATCACGCCGCCGAGCACCGAACCGACGGTCAGCTGCGTCGACGTCCCCGAAAGGACGGTGATCGCGAACAGCGCGCCGGTGTAGGCACCGGCGTCGAGGCCGATCACGTCCGGGCTGCCGAGCGGGTTGCGGGTGACGTTCTGGAAGATCGCGCCCGCCAGGCCGAGCGCGGCGCCGAACACCAGCCCGGCCAGTACGCGCGGCAGGCGCCATTCGCGGATGACCACGCCCGGCCCGCCACCGGATCCGGTGAGCGCGGCGAACACGCGGGCGGGACTCGCCCACGCCGCGCCGTAACAGAGACCGAGCAGCGTCAGCCCGGCGATGACCACGAGCATCGCCACGAAAAACCAGAGGGTGCGGCGTTCGAGCCGAGCGGAGAACCGCCCCCGCCGCAGGACGAGTGTGCTCACAGTGGCGCCGCCCCGTATTTCCGGACGGCCCAGATCAGCACCGGCCCGCCGAGGAACGCGGTCACGATCGCGACCGGGACCTCGCCGGTCGGCAGCAGGACGCGGGAGCCGACGTCCGCTGCCAGCATGAGAACCGGGCCGACCAGCGCGGCGAACGCGATCAGCCACGGGATCGACGCGCCGGCCACCCGCCGGGCCAGATGCGGCACGATCAGCCCGACGAACAGGATCGGCCCGGCCAGCGCGGTGGCCG
The DNA here is from genome assembly GCF_044765885.1 of Amycolatopsis sp. NPDC102389. Lineage (NCBI taxonomy): Bacteria > Bacillati > Actinomycetota > Actinomycetes > Pseudonocardiales > Pseudonocardiaceae > Amycolatopsis > Amycolatopsis sp. NPDC102389. Next base: position 47,157 of record NZ_JBIWKX010000028.1, on the reverse strand, counting down.
CACCCGCCATCAGCGTGATCAGCAGCAGCGTGATCGTCCGGACGCGGGCGACGTTCGCGCCGAGCGTATGCGCGACCGTCTCGCCGAGCGCGATCGCGTTCAGCTGACGGCTCACCGCGAAGGCGCCCAGCAGGGACAAGCCGATGATGATCAACGGGACCGTCGTCGGCGCCTGTTCCCGGCCGGCCAGCGAACCCACCGACCAGAACCGGTAGACGTCGAAGGTCTCCGGGAACAGCAGCCGCAGGCCGAGGGTGAGCCCCAGCAGCACGGCGCTCAGCGCGGTCCCGGCGAGCACCAGCCGCAGCGGCGACTTGCTGCCGACCGCGTACACCAGCGCCGAAGCGCCGAGCGCGCCCAGCACCGCCAGGCCCAGTTCGGCGGGCGCCGACGCGGCGAGGCCGAACGACGAACCGACCGCGATGGCGAACCCGGCCCCGGCGGTCACGCCGAGTACACCGGGTTCGGCCAAAGCGTTGCGCGACAAGGCCTGCACGAGCACGCCGCCGACGGCGAGCGCCGCGCCGACCCCGATCGCCAGCACCGCCCTCGGCATCCGGATGTCCAGGACCACCGCCCGGTCACTCGGATCGCCCTCGCCCAGCAGGGCGCGCACGACCTCGCCCGGGGCGATGGCGTGCGCGCCGATGCCGACGCTCAGCACGGCGACCAGGACGAGCCCGAGCAGTGCGGCGCCGAGCAGCGCGGACCGCCCGGTGGTGGTCACTGCTTGAGCAGCGGCGCGAACGCCTGGTCGACGGCGTCCAAAGTGGACGTCGCGGCCCGGTAGGTGGCGGCCTCGGTGAAGCGGAACGGGTAGACCTTGCCCGCCTTCACCGCGGGGAGTTCCTTCCACAGCGGCGAGTCGAGGACGTACTTGACCGGCGCGGGCACGGAACCGTCGGCGCTGACCGAGTACGTGATCGCGTCGGCCTCGGCGAACGCCGTCGGCAGCTCTTCGATCGACGGGTACTCGCTGACGTCCTTGGAGCCGCCGCCCTTGACCTTGACCTGGCCGTAGTAGGTGGCGCCGAGGTCCTGCGCGATGTTGGTGCCCCAGGAACCGTTGAACTCACGCTGGAAGTTGCCCTTGGCGACCTCGCCGTAGGCACCGACGTGCCCCAGCTTCAGCTGCGGCACCACGGCCTTGTACTTCTCGGCCAGCGCCTTGGCCTTGGTGTCGTACGCGGACTTGAGCGCGTCGAACCCGGCGGCCGCGCCGGCGGCGTCGGCCTGCTTGCGGGACAGCTCACGCCACATCGACGGCACCGACGGGCCGATCGCCACGACCGGCGCGATCGCTTCGAGCCGCTTGATATCGATGTCGGCGAGCACCGGCTTCGGCACGCCGATGACGATGAGGTCCGGATCCGCCTGCGCGATCGCCTCGTAGTTCGTCTCCGCCGCCGACTCGCCCGCGACCTTCGCCAGCTCGTCGTACTTCTTGCGCTCCTGCTCGTTGAACAGCGGGATCCCGCGCTTCCAGCTGGACACCCCGACCAGGGGCGCGCCCGCTTCGAGCAGGGCGGGGACCGCGTAGCCGGTGGCGATGACCCGCTTCGGCGAGACCGGGATGGTGATCTGGCCGTTGTCGGCGGCGAACACCCGGGTCTGACCGCCGTCGGCGGCCTTGCCGCCATCGCCGGAACCGCAGGCGGTGGCCGCGGTCGCGACCGTCAGCGCGAGCGCGATCGCTCCGGCGAGGCGTCGGGTTCTGGTGGTGCGCATGGATTTCCTCGTTCTTCTTGGTGGGGATCAGTGATCGTGCTCGTCGTCGAAGTCCGCGACGCCGCGTTTCCAGTAGCCGGTCACGTCGTGGTCGTCCTTGCCGAGGCCGAGGTCGTTCTTGAGCCAGCGGCGCAGCGGTTTGATCTGCCCGGCTTCACCGGCGACCCAGGCGTAAAGCCGTTCTCCGGCGGGGACCTCGATCGTCTGAACCGCGCGGGCGAGCAGGTCCGAGGCGCCCGGTGCGGCGTCGCCTCGATGCAGCCAGTGCACCTCGACGTCTTCGGGCGCGGACAGCTCGATCTCCTCGCTCGCGTCGGTGACCTCGATGAACGCCCAGCCCGCGGCGGTGCGCGGCAGCTCTTCGAGCCAGCGCGCGATCGCGGGCAGGGCGGTGACGTCACCGGCGAGCAGGTAACGGTCGTAGGTATGCGGCACGATCAGCCCGCCGGGCGGACCGGCGACGTGCACCGGGGTGCCGGGAGTGACCTTCTCGGCCCAGCCGGAACCGAGCCCGCCCTCGTGCAGCGCGACGTCGAGATCGAGTTCCCCGGAAGCCGGGTCGTACCGGCGGACCGTGTACTCGCGCGACGTCGGCGAGGGCTTGGGCCAGCGCAGCATGTCGCCGTCCTGCACCGGCAGCCTCGGCTCGGGATCCAGTTCGGGGAACAGGACCTTCACGTGTTCGTCGGGCGAATGCGCCTCGAACCCCGCCGTTCCAGGACCGCCGAGGGTGACGCGGAGCAGTCCGGAGCCGACCATCTCGGTACGAACGACCTCGGCCTGCCGGATGCGGATCGGGTACGGCACCTTCTCCGCGTGCTGCCCTTCGCGGACCTCGGCGATGCGCTCCAGGTGCCGGTGGCGATGGTCGGCGCGGCTCACGCGGCGCTCCCGGTCAAGACCCGCGTCCAGTGGCCGAGGGTCGGTTGTTCGGCGAGGTCGGCGAATTCGAGGTTGTCGGCGCCCTCGGCGCGCCACTGCTCGACCAGGCCCATGATCCGCATCGAGTCGAGGCCGAGGTCGGTGAGATCGGTTTCCGGCTTCAGTTCGGCCGGGTCGCAGCCGAGCAGTTCGGCGACGTCGGCGTGGATCTTGTCGACAGTGAGGCTCATCAGCGCGCTCCGGCGTGGATCGGGGCCAGCGCGGCGAGGGCGGCGGCCGTGGTGGTCAGTGCGCCGCAGCGCTGGGCGACGTATTCGCAGGCCTGGTCGTGGCGCTCACGGGAGAAGTCCGCGACCGCGTCACCGACGAGGAACGGCTGGATGTCGCGCATGAACGCCTCGACGGCGGTGGCTTGGCAGCCGATATGCGCGTAGACGCCGGTGATCAGCAGCTGGTCCCGGCCGGCCTCGGCGAGCTGTTCGGTGAAGGTGCTGCGCTGGAACGCGCTGTAGCGCCACTTCGTCAGGACCGTGTCCCCCGGTTTCGGGGCGAGCTCGGGCACCACGTCCGCGGCCGAGGGATCGTCCTCGATGACCGCGCCGATGCCGTCGCCCCAGAACTCGGTGAGCAGGCCACGGTCCTCGGCGGCCTGGTGACCGGGCTGCGCGGTGTAGAACACCGGGACCCCCGCGGCGCGGGCGGCGTCGGCCAGCGCCGCGATGTTCGCGACCATCTCCGGGATCGGCGCCCCCTCGTACGGCGCGAGGAAGTAGCGCTGCGCGTCGTGCACCAGCAGCGCGGCACGGGCGGCGTCGGGCTTCCAGCCGACCCGGCCGTCGGGCAGCTCGGCCTCCGTCGGCAGGGCGTAGGGCTCGATCTTGGGTAGCGACACGTTCACTTCTCCTTCGCCAGGGCGGCCAACGCCGCCCGCAGCTCGCGTTTGCTGGTCTTGCCGACGCCGGTCACCGGGAACTCCGGCACCACCTGGACCAGATCGGGCACCTTGAACGCCGCCACTCCGCGTTCGCGGACGAACCGGCGCAGCTCCGCGGCGGCGGGCTCGGCACCGGCCGCGGGGACGACGTAGGCGCAGGTCCGTTCGCCCAGATACGGATCCGGCACCGCGACGACGGCGGCGTCGAGCACGCCGGGGTGGGCCATCAGGTGGTTCTCGACCTCTTCCGCGGCCACCTTCTCGCCGCCGCGGTTGATCTGTTCCTTGGCCCGGCCGACGACTTCGAGGTGTCCCGACGGATGCTGCCGCACGAGATCCCCGGTGCGGTAGAAGCCGTCCTCGGTGAACGCGGTCTTGTTGTGCTCGGCGGCACGGTAGTAGCCGCGGATCGTGTACGGGCCCCGGGTCAGCAACGCGCCGATCTCGCCCGGCGTGACGACGTCGTCCGAAGTGGACAGTGGATCGTCCGGGTTCACGAGGCGGATCTCGTCGTCCGGCGAGATCGGCCGCCCCTGCGTGGCGAGGACATACTCGTCCGGGTCGTCGAGCCGGGTGTAGCAGACCAGCCCTTCGGCCATGCCGAACACCTGCTGCAGACGGCAACCCAGCGCGGGCCCGATCTTCTCGGCCAGCTCGCGAGCGCATTTCGCGCCGCCGACCAGCAAGACGTCCAAAGAGGACAGATCGCGCGTGGTCCTCGCGGCGGCTTGCGCCCAAGCGGCCGCGAGCGGTGGCACGAGGCCGGTGATCGTCACGCCTTCGGCCTCGATCAGCCGGAACGCGGTGTCGGCGTCGGGCCGCGGTGCGAACACCGTGGCCGCGCCCGCGTGCAGGGCCCCGAGCAGGCCGGGCGAGCTGAGCGGGAAGTTGTGCGCGACCGGCAACGCGGCCAGGTACACGCTTTCCGGGCGCAGCCCACAGATCCTGGCGCTTTCCCGGACGCTGTAGAGGTAGTCGTCGTGCGTGCGCGGGATCAGCTTGGGCAATCCGGTGCTGCCGCCGGACAGCTGGAGGAACGCGACCCCGGCGGGATCCGGATCCGGCAGGGCGCGCGGAGTCGCCGCTTCGAGCACGGCGAATTCCTCCGTGCCGACGACGAAGACGTTCCGCACCGAGGGGATTTCGGCCGCGACCGCGCGCGCCATGGCCGCATGGTCGAACCGTTCGTGTTCGCCGACGGTCAGGATCGCCGCCGCCTCGCTCTGTTCGGCGAAGTGCCGCAGCTCGCTCGCGCGGTGCGCGGGCAGCGCGAACACCGGCAGCGCGCCCGCCCGCCACAGTCCGAACACGACGGACGCGAACTCCGGCACGTTCGGCAGCTGGACGACCACCCGGTCACCCGCACGGATCCCGGCTCCGGTGAATCCAGCGGCGAGCCGGTGCGCCCGTTCGTCCAGTTCGGCGAAGGTCCAGCGGGCGGTTTCGCCGATCACGGCGAGCTGTTCGGCGTAGGCCTCGGCGAGGCTGGTCAGCAGTTTTCCGAAGGTCTGGCCGCGCCAGTATCCCGAAGCCCGGTACCGCGCGGCGGTTTCCGGCGGCCAAGGCACGTGGTCGGTGTTCATGCCCCTCCCTCCAGGCCGAGCGCCCGCAGCATGGTGCCGAACTTCGCGCCGGTCTCGGCGAGTTCGGCCTCCGGATCGGAGCCCGCCACCACTCCCGCGCCGGCGAACAGCCGCACGGTGCGGTCACGGACCTCGGCGCAGCGGATGGTGACGACCCATTCGCCGTCACCGTCCTGGTCGGTCCAGCCGACGAGACCCGCGTAGTAGCCCCGATCCTCGGGTTCGAGCGCGGCGATCGTGTCGCGGGCGAGCGAGGTCGGGACGCCGCAGACGGCGGGTGTCGGATGCAGCGCTTCCGCCAGTCCGAGCGCCGACGAACCGGCGTCGCCCGGGTCGGCCAGCCGTCCGCTGATCCTGGTGGAGAGATGCCACATCGTGGGCGTGCCGATCACCTCGGGCTCAGCGGGGACGTCGAGGTCGACGCAGAACCGGCCCAGCACCTCGGCCACCTGAGCGGCGACGTGGGCGTGTTCGGCACGGTCCTTTTCGGACGCCAGCAGATCCTTGATCCGGCGGGCGTTTTCGGCGTCGTCGGCCACGCGCGGCCGCGATCCGGCCAGCGGGTTGGCCGTCACGATCCGGCCGCGACGGGAGACCAGCAGTTCCGGGCTCGCACCGATCAGCGTGCGCGGCGCGGGATCCCCCGGCGCGCTGACGTCGACCGCGAAAGCGTGGGCCCCCGGGTCCGCGTGGACGAGACGCGCCAGCAGCCGCGGCACGGCGACGGGGTCGCCGCCGGTGACGTCGAGGCAGCGGGCCAGCACGATCTTGCGGAGGTCACCGTCGCGGATCTCCTCCAGCGCCTCGGCGACGGCGGTGGTGTAGACCTCCGGCGCGGGCCGCGGCGACACCTGCCAGTCCCCGCCGAGCGGGGCGACCGGACCACTCGCCTTCGGTGGTCCTGCCCGGCGCACCAGGGCGGGCACCACCAGGCTGCTCGGCGCGTCGGGCCGGAATCCGATCGCGCCGGCGACGACGGGTTCGGCCACTCCCGCCACGAGGGCTGCGTCGAGGACTTCGGCGGCGGCACGGGCCCGCCCGCCCGGCGTCGCGTGGACCGGGGAGTACACCCCGTCGGCGAGCAGCGATCCTCTGGCGGACGAGTAGTAGAACGATCCGGGCAGGTACGCCGCCAGCAGATCTGCCGCCTGATGGACCGGCCTTGGCCGGGCCGGTGCAGGTGAGGACACGACTGGATTCCCTTTCGCGAATACTACTGACCAGGTCGGCACTCTTGTGCTGCCGCGGTGCTTCATGCCGGCGCGGAACGCGACCCCCGGACGCGCCTTTTCGGTTAGCCTAACCTAATCGTACGGGTCCGAAAAGTCTTCGTTGCGTCATCGAGATCACGCGCGGAGCGTGGCGCCGCCGTCGACGTAGAGGTTCTGCATCGTGATGTGCCGCGCGCGATCGGAGGCCAGAAACAGGACGGCGTCGGCGATATCCGCGGGCTCGGCTATCCGGCCCAGCGGTATGCCGACACGGTATTGCTCCGGATTTCCCGCGATGACACGGTCCGCGCCGTTCTCGTCCGTCCACAGTAGACGTTGCATGTCGGTGTCGGTCGAGCCGGGCGAGACGATGTTGCAGCGGATACCGGAACCGGCGAGTTCGAGGCCGAGACAGCGGGTCAGCATCGTCGCCGCGGCCTTCGAAGCGGCGTAGGCGGCCATCCCGGTGCGCGGGACACCCGCGGCGTTCGACCCGACCGTCACCAGCGCGCCGCTCCGTCGGGGCAGCATCCGGCGGGAAATCTCGCGGAGCACGGTGAAGACACCGGTGGAGTTGACCGCGAAGGTCGCCGCCCAGTCTTCGTCGCTCGTGTCGCAGACGGACCCGGGCTTCAGCACCCCCGCGACGGACGCCCCGATCCCGATCGGCCCGAGTTCGCGTTCGACCTCGTCGACCACTCGCGCGACGGCGGCGGGATCCCCGACGTCCGCGACGAACGAGGTCACCCCGTCCCGGGAAGCGCCTTCCGCCAGGTCCACCGCCGCCACGATCGCGCCCGCCCCGGCGAGCCCGTCCACGACGGCCGCCCCGATCCCGCGCGCGCCTCCGGTGACGAGCGCGACCTTGCCCTCGATCCCTTCCACGCCACAACCACCCTACGTCCCATTTGCTTAGCCTTGCCTAAGCTAGCGGGCGAATCCGGACAAAGCGAGGGACCGACACCGGTGATTCAGGCCACTCCCGACCCAGCCGCACGTGGGCCAAAATGCCGTGGTGCGCATGGACCGGATGTGCGATTCGTGTCGCGTGGGGGGGGGGGGGGGGGGGGGGGGGGGGGGGGGGGGGGGGGGGGGGGCCGCCAACCCCCCCCCCCCCCCCCCCCCCCCCCCCCCCCCCCCCCCCCCCGCGACGCTAGCCAGGCAGCGGGCAAGACAGCGGACCGCGCACGGTTCCCTCGCCCCGCAACGTGATCTGCGCGCTTCCGCCGAGGGAATCCCTGGCAGTGCACACGATCTGGTCGACTGCCCTCGCCGACAGCCCGGCGACGCCGACCGAGAGCGTCACCGTGACCCCGTTCGGCGCGGGCGTCTGGTCCAGCACCGCGGTACCGGGCGGGACTTCGGTGGTATAGCTCCGTTCCCGCTCGCTCTCGTCGGGCCCGGCGGCCAGCAGGTCGACGGGACTCGCCGGCGGCAGTTCCTCCGCGAGCGGGCGCAGCACCCGGACCGGCTGCCCGCCGGACAGGAAGTAGAGCACCGCGCCGTTGGCCGGTCCGGACGGCGCGGGCGCTCCGGAGATCACGGCGCTGGGCCGGACGCCGCAGCCCGCGACCACCGAAACCAGCAGAAGCGCCACGAGCCAGGACTTCCTCATGCCCTCACTCCCTGTCGAGGCAGGCGCAACGTGAACACCGCACCACTGTCGGCGCCGTTGGCCGCGCTCAAGGTGCCGCCGTGCAGACGGGCGTTCTCCCAGGCGATCGCCAGCCCGAGCCCGCTGCCACCGGACCTCGCCCTGGCCGAATCCGCCTTGTAGAACCGGTCGAACACGTGCGGCAGCACTTCGGGCGCCAGCCCGGGACCGCGATCCGAGACCTCCAGCGTGAGCCACTCCCCCGCTTCGGAAAGCCGCAGCGAGACCGGCTTTTGCCCGTGCCGCAACGCGTTGCCGACCAGATTCGCCACGATGACGTCCACCCGCCGCGGATCCCACTCGGCGAAGATCCCGGAGGGCAGGTCCCCCTCCACCTCGCCCGTCCAGCCCCGGATGCGCAGGCTCGCCGCGATCACCTCCGCGACGTCGACTTCTTCCGGTGCCAGCGCGGCGGCCCCGGCGTCGAACCGGGAGACCTCGATGAGGTCGTTCACCAGCCGCGTCAGGTTGTGCGTCTCCTCGATGCTCATCTTCGCCGCGCGCCCGGCGTCCCCTGGCAGGCTCGACGCCTCCTGCTCCAGCACGTCCGCGACCGCGGTCATCGCGGCCAGCGGGGTGCGCAGCTCGTGGGAGACGTCGGCGACGAACCGCCGCGCGTCGGCTTCCATCCGTTCCAGCTCACCGACATGACGCTCCAGCGATTCGGCCGTCTCGTTGAACGTCCGCGCCACGCCGGCGAGTTCGTCCGAGCCGCGGACGCTTATCCGGGCCCGCAGGTCACCCTCGCCCAGGCGCCGCGCCGCGTCACCCAGCTCCCGCACCGGCCGCAGGACCCCGCGCGCGGCCAGCAACGCCAGCCCGATGGCGAAAACGAGCGCCAGCCCGCCGATCAGCCAGGCCCGGGTGGCGAGTTCGTCGATACTCTTCGCCTCCGGCGCCATGCTGCGCGAGATGTAGGCCTCGATCCCCGAATCCCGTTGCTGCCCACCGGGAAGCTGCACCGTGAACCGGGTACCCACCACCAGCATCGGTGTGCCGTCGGACTCGACCCGTTGCCAGGCGACGTTTCCCGACCGGACCCGCTCGCGAAGCTCGGGCGAGATCAGCGCCCGCATCTGCGCGTTCCCACTCGCCTTGTCCGCGTACAGGACCAGGGAACTCAGATCGCGGTCGGACAGTTCGCCGCTGATCCGGCTCAGCGTCCCGTCTCCCGGCGGCAGCGGGCCGAGCGGGTACAGCGCGGTGGCCTTGTCGACCAGGACGCGGGCGGTGGCGTCCTGTGCCTGCTGGAGGATCACGGTGCGGGATTGGACGTAGGCGCCGCCAGCGACCGTGGCCGCGGTGATCACGACCAGCAGGCTGAACGCCAGGAGCAGCCGGGTGCGCAGGCCCCCGAGCTTCACAGGGGCCCGAACCGGTAGCCGAACCCGCGGACCGTCTGCACGTACACCGGCGCGGACGAATCGTCCTCGATCTTCGCGCGCAGCCGTTGCACACAGGCGTCGACGACGCGGGAATCGCCGAAGTAGCCGTGCTCCCATACGCTTTCCAGCAGATACTGGCGGCTGAGCACCCGGCCAGGGACCTGGGTGAGTTCGAGCAGCAGCCGCAGTTCGGTCGGGGCGAGGGCGACCGGCTTGCCCGCCTTGGTCACCGTCAGCCCGGCACGGTCGATGCCGAGATCGCCGTGGCGCTCGATCTCGGCCGGCGCGGGCACCGCGGGCGCCGGTTGCCCGGTGCGGCGCAGCACCGCGCGGATCCGCGCCTCCAGCACCTGCGCCCTGGCGGGTTTGACCACGTAATCGTCCGCGCCGGCGGCGAGTCCGGCCACCACGTCGATGTCCTCGTTCCGCGCGGTGAGCATGATGATCGGCAGATCTCCCGCCGCCCGGATCCGGCGGCAGACCTCGAAGCCGTCGAGTCCGGGCAGCATCAGGTCCAGCACGACGATGTCCGGCGGCCGGGACGCGAGCCGGGCGAGGCCTTCCTCGCCGGTGGCCACCGCGTCGACCGCGTGGCCACGTCCGCCCAACGCCATGCTCAGCCCGTCACGCACGGCTTGGTCGTCCTCGATGAGCAGCACCCTGGGCATGCCGACGACTATCGCAGCGCCGGACGGAATCCGCTCGTCCATGACACGCCATGGTGCCCATTCCGTTTCCGCGGAACGTTCGCGGAATGTCCGCGTTCTGTCACGGCGTGTTCCGTGCGGAACGGTGACATTTTCGTCGGCGTCCGCGCACGTCGCCGCGATCGGGTTCGGACAGGCGGCGGCGAGGGTCGACGGCATGAAAGAACTCGTGCTCGCGGCGATCACCCGCGTCCTCGCGGTGCTGTTGCTGATCCCGGCGTGGCTGGCCTCCCCCGGCCGGGCCCGGCGGCTCGCCTGCGGATGGGCGCTGTCGCTGCGGTTCCCCGCCGAAAACCTCGCCGGGCTCACCCCCGGCACGCTCGCCGCGTTCACCGACGCCAGGACCGAGGCGTTCTGGCGGCATCGCACGCTCCTCGGTGTCACCTCGGGACATCGGGACGCCGCCGAGCAGCACCGGCTGTACCTCGCGGAGGCCGGGCGGAAGCGGGTCCTGCCGCCCCAGGATTCCGCGCACGTCAGGGGCACCGCGCTCGACGTCCGGCCGCGCGAGGGCGCGCAGTGGCTGGAGGACCACGGCGCCCGGTTCGCGCTTTACCGGATCTACGACAACGAATGGTGGCACTTCGAATACCGGCCCGGTGAGGCCCCGCCGGCGCGGCTGCCGCATCCGGGCTGGCGGGCGGGTGTCAGCCGGTGACGGTGATCCGCGGTGCCAGCGCCGCCAGGAAGCCGGCCGCGTCGAAGACCTCGCCCGCCGACACGACCCCGGTCGCCTTGGTTCGCCCGTCGAGCACGCGCTCGGCGGCCTCCACCACCAGCGGCGCCGTGATCGCGTAGATGTCCTGCCCCCGTGCGACGATCCGCCGTTCCTCGCCGCCGGACCGCACAACGACGTCGACGACGAACTCCTGCGAGGACGGGCCGTCCGCGGGCGGCGCGGGTGTCTCGGCGGTCACCACCTCGCGGGCCGCGTTCACCGTCATGTACGTGGTCACTTCGGGAATGTCGAGGTGGCTCGGGACGGTGACGACGTCGGCCATCGTGAACTCGCCGAGCACGGCGCGCGTGCCGAGCGGTGCGGGGAAGTCCCAGTCCAGCGCGGGCAGCGCGTCCTCGCGGTATTCGATCCGGCCGCCGGAGAACCGGATCCGCTTGCCGTCGCGCCGTTCCCGCGAGACCTTGCCCGCCGCGCGGGTCCCCTCGGTCGGATGCCAGCTGCTCAGCGCGTAGGCGATATTCGCTTCGTCCGCCGACGTCCAGTCGCCCATCGCGGCCGTGACCATCAGATCGCCGAGTCCGCCGAAGAACGCCATCGCCGGGACCACCAGCGCTCCCTTCGCACGCTCGCCGAACTCCGCGAAGGTGTCCATGTTCGCTTCGAGTTCCGCGGCCACGTCCAAGTACGGGACACCGGCCCGCAGCGCCGCTTCGATCACCGGGGCCGCGGTGTCGGCGAACGGTCCGGCGGCGTTGATCACCGCGTCCGCCCCCGCGAACGCGCGGTCGAGCGAAGCCGGGTCGTCGACCGACGCCTGCCGGATGTCGAGATCGGTCCACGGCAGGGCACGCAGCTTGGCTTCGTCGCGCCCCACGGCGAGCACACCGAACCCGCGCTCGCGCAACTCCGCCACCACGAACCGCCCGGTGTGCCCGTAGGCCCCGAACACCGCGACGTCGTACGTACCCATGATTTCTCCTGCCCTCGGTTGATCCACTGTGGACCATCCTGTCTGCGGATCCAGCCGATCGACAGTGTCCGGAACGCCATCATGCGTACACTTTCGGACATGAGCACGGTCGCCCTCGCCGCCACCGACGGCATGCTGTCGTTCGAGCTGTCCATCGCCCACGAGGTCTTCGACACCGGCCTGTACGAATTCGGCGTCTACGGCTCGAAGCCGGTGAAGGTCGGCAGGTTCCTTCTCGAACCGGATCACGGGCTCGAGGACCTCGCCCGCGCCGGCACCGTCATCGTCCCCGGCTGGGCCGACATCGACGTCGATCCGCCCGCGGACCTGGTCGAGGCCGTGCGTGCCGCCCACGAAGCGGGCGCGCGGGTCGCCTCCCTCTGCACGGGCGCGTTCGTCCTGGCGGCCGCCGGCCTGCTCGACGGCCGCCGCGCGACGACGCACTGGGCGCACACCGACGTCCTCGCCGCCCGGTATCCCTCGGTGGAGGTCGATCCGGACGTCCTCTACGTCGACAACGGCAGTGTGCTCACCTCGGCGGGCAAGGCCGCCGCGATGGATCTGTGCCTGCACCTGGTCCGTCGCGACCACGGTTCGGCGGTCGCGAACACCGTCGCCCGCCGCCTGGTCGTCCCGCCGCACCGCGCGGGCGGGCAGGCCCAGTTCGTCACCACCCCGGTGCCCGACCAGGACGACCACCCGCTCGGCGGCCTGCTCCCCTGGGTCACCGAACGGCTGGACCGGCCGCTGACCGTCGAAGACCTCGCCCGGCAGGCGAACATGAGTTCCCGCAACCTGGCCCGGCATTTCCGGTCGGCGACCGGGACGACCCCGCTGCGCTGGCTGCTGACCCAGCGCATCCGCCGCGCGCAGGAGCTCCTGGAGCGGACCGACGACAGCGTCGACCTGATCGCGGAGGCCACCGGGATGGGCACCGCCGCGACCTTGCGGCGGCATTTCAACCGGACCGTCGGCGTGCCGCCGGACAGCTACCGGCGCACCTTCCGCTCGGCTAGCGCAGCCGCGCCATGATCAGGTCCGCGACGGCCGCCATCCCGGCTTCGTTCGGGTGATACGGCACGCGGCCCGGCGCGGTCACGTACCGCTCCATCCAAGGGATCGCGGCGCAGGCGTCGTGGTCCCCGCTGACGGTGGCCGCCGGGATCAGCGTGGCCCGTTCGTCGCGGGCGGCCTGGCGGGTCGCCGCCGCGAGCCGGTCCGCGATCTCGCGTTCGAAGGCCAGCTGCGCCGGGGTGAGCGGAACACCGTCGCAGGCGGGCCGGACGCGCGGAACGATCGTCAGGTAGTCGATGACCAGCACCCGTGCCCGCGGCGCGCGCCGATGGACCGCCGCGATGACGGCGCCGATCTTCTCGTGCACCGTGGTGAGCGCCGTGCGGACGGCGTCCTGGTCGACCTGGCCGCAGTTCGCGCCGCCGGTGTTCTGACAGCCGTAGGTGAACAGGCTTCCGACATAGCCGACGTCGTTGCCGCCGATGGTGATCGTCACGAGCCGGGTGTCCCGGGTTACGGCCTCGATCTGCGGTGGTTGCCCGGCCTGCCCGGCGGTGAGGATGTTCGCGGTGGTCGCGCCGCTGCAGGTGACGTCGGTGAGAGCCAGACCGCGTTCCGCGGCAACGAGACTCGCGTAGTTCTTCGTCGAACGTCCGCACGCCGCCGGGGTTCCGGGCCGCTGCGGCGGGATTCCCGGCCCTGCCGCGAAGGAACTGCCCATGGCGACGTAGCGGGCAGGCGCGCTCGCCTGCGCGGGCGGCGTGGCCAGGAGCGCGACCGAGGCTGCGGCGAGTACCGCGGCGGATATCCGCTTGAACATGTCGAACCCCTTATCTCGTAAAGGTGACCGGTTCCGGTCCCGCGATGCCGTCGATGGCACCGAGGGCGAGCAGATCTTCGGGGCGTGGCTTCAACGCGTCGGCGAGGGCGGGGACGTCTTCGGGGCCCTGCTTGAGGATCCCGGCCGCCAGTTCCGGGGCGATGACGGAGAAACAGGCGTCCGGGGTGAGCCAGATCCGGTCGGCCGAACAGAACGCGAGCGCGCCGCCCGATCCTCCTTCGCCGATCACCAAAGTCGTGATCGGCACCGCCGCCGCGGCGATCGTGCCGAACAGTTCGGCGATCGCGTTCCCTGCACCGCCGGTCTCCGCGGCCGGGTCGGCGGCCGCGCCCGGGGTGTCGACGAGCGTCAGTACCGGCAGGCCCAGCCGGTCGGCGAGGCGGATCAGCCGGGTCGCCGTCCGGAAACCGCCGGGTGTGGTCGCGGTCCCGGTCTGCGCAGCGAACGCGATCGGCCGTCCGTTCCTGCGCCCGATCCCGCAGAGGACACCGTCGTCGACGCCGCCGCGGAGAGCGACGCGGGTGTCGAAGTAGTCGTCGAGATAAGCGTCCGCGCGGGGCCGGTCCGCCGACCGGGCGCGCTGAACGGCTCGCCAGCCGTCCGGCGCGGGATCGAGGGCGCCGAGCGCGCGGGGCAGATCCGCCGGGCGGTCCCGGGACGCGGCGGTCAGGAGACCGAGCCAGATCTCCAGCCGGCCGGTGATCGCGTCCTCGGCCACGAGTTCGTCGACATATCCGGCCGCGTACTGGTTTTCCGCCGTATAAGCGGGATCGTCGGCGTACCGCCGCGGCCGCACCCGTCGTCCGGCGAAGCCCACCTGGGCACCGGGCACGGCGAGCACCACATCGGCGTCGGCGCCGAGGGACGCCCACACTCCGCCGGTGGTGGGATGCCTCGCGACGGTGATGTGCGGCAGCCCTTCCGCCCGCAGCAGCGCGAGACCCCGCGCGATCCGCTGCAGTTGACGCAGCGCGGGAACACCCTCCTGCATTCGCGTGCCGCCCGTGGACAGCAGCGACACGACGGGCAGCCGGTGCGCGCGGGCCTGATCGAGCGCCTCTTCGAGCAGCGCGCCGGTGCCGGTGCCGACCGAACCGCCGAGGAAGCCGAACTCGAAGCGGATCGCCACGACCTCGTGGCCGCCGATCTTCGCGCGTTCCCAGACGACCGACTCGTCCGCGCCCGTGCGTTCCCTCGCGCGTGCCAGGGCATCGGCGTAACCGTCCCAGCCCAGCGGGTCAGCCATGGAGCGCCCGCTTGAGGACCTTGCCCATCTCGTTGCGGGGCAACGCTTCCAGGTAGTGGACCACCCGCGGCCGCTTATGCGGGGACAGCAGCCCGGCGACGTGGTCGGCGAGTTCGCCAGCCGTCGGTCTGTCCGCGGTGGGCACGATCCAGGCCACGATGCGCTCGCCGAGGTCGTCGTCCGGTTCCCCGGTGACGGCCGCCTCGGCGACCCCCGGATGCTCCAGGAGCGCGTTCTCGATCTCGCCCGCGCCGATCTTGTAGCCGCCGCTCTTGATCAGGTCGGTGGCGCGGCGGCCCACGATCCGCACGTAACCGTCCGGATCGCGCATCGCCATGTCGCCCGTCTTGAACCAGCCGTCGCGCAACGCGGCTTCCGTGGCGTCAGGGCGATTCAGGTAGCCGAGGAACAGGTTCGGGCCGCGGACCTCGATCTCACCGACGGTCTCGCCGGTGAGCGGTTCTCCGGAGTCGTCGACGAGCCTCAGCTCGACGCCCGGCACCGGCGGGCCGACCGCACCGGGCCGCCGGTCGCCCGTGGCGCGGACACCGCAGTTCATCAGCGTCTCGGTCATCCCATACCGTTCGACGACGCGCTGCCCGGTCACGGCGGTGATCCGCTCGTGATCGGTCGCGGGCAGCGCCGCGGACCCCGAGACGAGCAGCCGCGCCGCGCCCACTCCGGCGGCCAGCGCGGGATCGGCCTCGCAGTCGGCCGCCAGCCGGTGGTACATCGTCGGGACACCGAAGAGCATCGTGCCCTCCCCGGCGAGTTCCTTCGCGGCCGCCTCACTCGAGAACCGCCCGAGGTGGTGCAGTGAACCGCCCCTCCGCAGCGGGCCGACCACGCCCAGGATCAGGCCGTGCACGTGGAAGAGCGGGAGGGCGTGCACGAGGACGTCGGCTTCGGTCCAGTCCCAGATCTCGGCGAGCGCGTCGAGATTCGAGGCCACCGCCCGGCGCGGCAGGAGGACTCCCTTCGGCGGCCCGGTGGTGCCGGACGTGTAGATGACGAACGCCGGGGCCTCGGGGTCCGGTTCGTCGCCGCGCCACGGCGTGCCCGAGGCGTCCAGCTCGATCGGAACCCGCCGCAGCGCCTCGAGTTCCGGCGGCAGCGCGACATCCGGCTCGACCAGGACGAGATCCGGCTCGCTGTCGGCGACGATATGCGCCAGTTCGCGTGATCCGGCCTTCGGGTTGATCGGCACCACCGGGACTCCGGCGGTCAGCGCCGCGACGATCGCGACGCACGTCCGCAGCGTCGGCGTCGCCCACACCGCGACCCGCGTACGACCGGCCAGCCCTTCGGCGAGGGCGCCCGCGACGGACGCGAGTTCGCCGTAGGTCAGGGATTCGTCGCCGAACCGCAGGGCGACGCGGTCACTCTTCCCGGCAACCAGCATGGATTCCTCCTCAGCCCCAGTTGGGCACGACGAACACGAGCCAGGCGACGAGCGGCACGACGGCCACCACGAGCGCCCCGTACACCAGAAGCTGCTTGAAGAACTTGTCACGATCGACGTCCTTCGCGTTGGCGAGGACGAGCGCACCGTTGGTGGAGAAAGGACTGACGTCGACCATCGTCGCCGAGACCGCGAGGGCGGCGATCATGCCGACCGGCCCGATCGTGCCCTGCGCCAGGAACGGGACGGCGAGCGGGATGAGCGCGCCCATCAGCCCGACCGAGGACGCGAAGGCCGAGACGACACCGCCGATGTAGCACAGCAGAAGCGCCGCGAGCAGCGGGATCCCCACGGTGGTGACCGCGTTCCCGACGTAGTCGATGGTGCCGATCTCCTTGAGGACCGCCACGTAGGTCAGCACGCCGCAGATCAGCAGCACCGTCGGCCAGGTGATCTCGGAGACCGCGGAACGGCTGGTCTTGGGCCACGCGACGCTCAGCAGGACGGCGACGGTGATGGCGGTCAGACCGGGGTCGAGGTCGAACACCAGGGTGCCGACCACCAGCGCGACCAGGCCGGTCAGTGTCACGATCTTGGGGCCGTCCAAGGGAATGCGCTGTTCGTGCGGCAGCGGTTCCTCGTCGGTCCCGGCTTCGCCCGCGCCCGCCGTCACGAGCTGGCGGCGCCGCAGTTTGGTGCCGCCGAGGACGACGAAGAGGACGCCCGCGATGGCGAGGTTCATGCCCAGGCTCGCGAAGAACAGCACCACGGGGCTGCCCGCGATGTGGTTGCGCTCGACGATCCCGTTGACGATGGAGCCGTAGACGCTGATCGGCGAGAACCCGCCGCCCTGCGCGCCGTGCACCACCATCGCGCCCATCAGCAGCGGGCTGATCTTGTAGCGGGCGGCGAAACCGAGCGCGATCGGCGCGACGATCGCGCAGGCCGCCGGGCTCACCGCGCCGATCGCGGTCAGCGCGCCGGTGACCACGAACATCACCCACGGGATGAGCGCGATCCGGCCGCCGACCAGCCGGACGGCCGCGGCCACCAGCCAGTCCGTGGTGCCGTTGGCCCTGGCGATGGCGAACAGATAGGTGACCCCCACCAGCACCACGAAGATGTCGCCGGGGAATCCGGCGAAGATGCCGTCGGTGTCCAAGCCACCGGCGAGGGTGCCGACAAGAAACGCGCCGGCGAAGGCTAGCGCCCCCATGTTGATCGAGCGGGTCGTGGCGAGGGCGAAGATCACCACGAGGACGAGGATCGAGATCAGCTGGGCGGACATGACCGTCCTCCTTGACGGCGGGAGCCCCTTGGCGAGTGGCCGAGTGGACTAGTGGCTGAGCCACTTTCCCTGTGACGGCGACCACCTGTCAAGGGACGAGTGGTAAATTGGCTGAGCCACTTGTCCAGCACGAGCGAGGGGGACCGAGTGCCGGAGGCGCTGAGCCGGTTGAACCGGGCGAAACTCTACGAGCAGGTCGTAGAGCGGATCAAGGCGCACGTCGAGGAGTCCGGCCTGCATGCGGGAGACAAGCTCCCCAGCGAACGCGACCTCGCCGAGCGGCTCGGAGTGAGCCGCGCGTCGATCAAGCAGGCGATCGTCGTTCTCGAAGTGCAGGGGCTGCTCGAGTCCCGCCATGGCGGGGGCACCTACCTGCGCAACGATCACCTCGACGTCGAACCGGTCGACGAGCTCGTCGCCCGTCGCAGCCGCCTTCCGGAAGTGCTCGAAGCCCGCGAGGCGATGGAGACCAAGCTCGCGGAACTGGCCGCACTACGGCGATCCGACGAGGATCTCGCCGCCATCGACGCGGCACTGGAGTTCATGAAGACCGAGATCGAGGACGGTGGGCACGGCGCCGAAGGCGACCGCCGGTTCCACGAAGCGATCACCGCCGCCGCGAACAACGCGCTCCTCGCCGAGTTCATGCGCTCGATCGACACGCAGATCGCGGAAAGCCGGAACGAGTCGCTGCGGCAGCCCGGCAGGCCGTGGCGTTCACTGAGCCAGCACCACAAGATCGCCGAGGCCATCCGGGCCGGCGCCCCGAAGGCGGCCGCGAACGCGATGCGGCAGCACGTCCAGACCGTCAGCAAGGTCCGGCTACTGACCTGGGACCCTCAGGCCGACTAACGCACGAGCAAGCCTTTCGTGGCGGCCGACATCCGCTTGACGCGCACCGAATGTCCACAAGGGACCGTTTTCGACTGCGCGGCGTCCGGTTTATAGCACGATCCTGGCCGAGGCCGTGAGTGGCAATGAGGGTTATTGAGCGGAAAGTCAAACGTGTCGTGGCGAGACCGCGGACAAGGAGGCGGTTGACACGAGGCATGGGCGCCAACGGCGCCCTGCTGCGCCTTGAGTATCCACATAGGACCATTGCTGACGCACGAATGCCCGCTTGGTGCTCGATTGACCGGTTTTCCGTGGGGTCGTGAGCGGCAAGTGTCGTTATTTGAGGGGTAAGTCAAATATGGCGTGCCGCGCACCCTTTACGCCTTGGGTTCGCACTGACCGACGAGGGCCAACCGCGCCACGAATGTCCACAAGGGACACTTTTCGAGCCGCAGGTGTCCGATTTGGGTAGTATGCACGGTGCCGCAAGGGGGTCGTGAGTGGCAAGTGGGGTTCTAACCCTCATTACCACTCACGACCTCGGTCAGTATCGTACAAATGGATATAAAACGGACGCCGCGCAGTCGAAGAATGTCCCTTGTGGACACTCAGCGGCGATTAGGTGTCAGCGAAGAGGGTCCACGCCACGTTTGACTTACCCCTCAATAGAACCTCACTTGCCACTCGCGACCCCTCGTGAAACCGCGCAGAACACCCAAGTCGGACACTTGCGGCTCGAAAAGTGTCCCTTGTGGACAGTCACGAGACACACCAGCGGCGTCGTGAAGGACCCCTTCCCCACCATCACGAAGACAGGGCTTTACCCAGCCGCCGCAACCCTTCGGTGATCGTCTCCGGCCCGTGCGCGGCGAACGACAGCCGCAACACCGACCGGTCCGGCTCCCCCGCCTGGAACGCCGAGCCCGGCACGAAAGCGACGTCGTGACGCAGCGCCTCGGGGAGCAGCCTGTCCGTGTCCGCGCCACTGGGAAGGTTGACCCAGACGAACATCCCGCCGTCCGGGTCGGTCCAGGTCGTTCCGGGCGGGGTGATCGCGGGCAGTTCGGCCATCATCGCGTCACGCCGCACGCGGTAGGTCGCGCACAACCTCCGCACGTGCGCGTCGAGATCCGCGACGGCCAGATACTCGGCGGCGGCCGCCTGATCGACGGTCGAAGTGTGCAGATCGGTCGCCTGCTTGAGGATCGCGACGCGGCGCAGGAGCTCACTCGGCGCCCGGAACCAGCCCAGCCGCATTCCCGGGGAGATCACCTTCGAGAAGCTGCCGAGGTAGATCGTGCGCCCGGCGAGTTCCGGACGGGCCGACAGCGGTTCCTCGCGTTCGCCGCGATACCGGAGCTCGTGATACGGGTCGTCCTCGACGAGCCAGAAACCGTGACGCGCGATCACTTTCGCGAGCGCACGCCGTCGCTCCGGGCCGACCGTACGCCCAGAGGGATTCGAGAACGTCGGGACGAGGTACAGCAGCGAGGGCCGTTCCCTGGCCGCGATCTCGTCCAGCGCCGCCGGGTCGATCCCTTCCTCGTCGCCGGGAACGGGCACGATCCGCGCCTCGGCGAGCTGGAAGCACTGCAGCGCCGACAGGTACACCGGTTCTTCCACCAGCACGGTGGCGCCGGGGTCGAGCAACGCGGTGCTCAGGAGTTGCAGGCCCTGCTGTGAACCCGTGGTGATCAGGAGATCGTCCACAGTGGTCGGGAGACCGCGACCGGACAGCCGCTCCGCGAGCAGCTCACGCAGCCGCGGATTCCCTTCGGTGGGCGAATACTGCAGAGCGCGCCGGGCGGGACCGTCGGCGAGTGCCCGGTCGAAGGCGGCGCGGAGGCCGTCCACATCGAACAGTTCCGGCGCGGGAACGCCGCCGGCGAACGAGATCACGCCCGGGCGGGCGGTGAGCGCGAGCAGGTCGCGCACGGGAGAACTGGTGACGCCGTCCATACGACGGGCGAGGGGAAGAGACATGAAGGCTCCTCGGGAGAAACGTGCGGCTCCAGTGCAGCAGCCGGGGATCTTCCCGCGCGAGCAAGCAACTGCCGCCACGATAGCAGTTTTCACCTGTCCTACGCTTGTGCCGTGCCTCTCGTGGAAATCACCTACGCGCCCCATCTTCCCGATGCCAAGCTGCACGAACTCGGCTCGGTTCTGCCGCATCTCGTGTCCCTCGCGGTGGAATGCCCCGAGGAGCCCTACGACGGCGACCTCCAGCCGGGCGACGTGGAACTGCGTTTCCGCACGCCGGGACCGTTCGACCGCTCCGGCCTGGACCTCTTGGTCGAGGTCCGGTCGAAGTGGTTCCCGAGCCGGGCGGACAACCGCCAGGAGCGGGTCGACCTGCTGCGGACGAGCATCGAGTCCGCGACCGGGATCGACGACGTCGGCGTGTATCTCTCACTGCCCGTCGCGGCGTGGTCGCAGTCGGACTAGCGTTCGCCGAACACGTGCCGCCGGACGAACGGGCTCCGGAACTTGCCGTCCGGGTCCAGTTCGGTGGCCAGCGCCCGGAAATCCGCCAGCCGCGGATAATCCGCCGCCCGGTCGAAGAGCTTCCCCCAATGCGGCCGGACGTCGAACGGCGCCAGCAGTTCCTCCATGACGGGCAACAACGCTCGGACCGCGGCCTCTTCCGGCAGCCAGGTGAAGTGCAGTGCCATCCGGTCGCCGCCGTGGAACGGGCTGAGCCAGAGATCGTCTCCCGCGACCGTGCGGATCTCCGAGGTGAGCAGGAGGGGTGCCAAGCGGTCCCCGATGGCGCGCATCGCCTCCATCGCCGCGACGGCGTGCCGGACGGGCACGAAGTACTCGGTCTGGAGTTCGTTCCCGATGCTGGGCGTGAAATCCAGGCGGAAATGCGGGATCCGTTCGTGCCACGGCCCCGTGATCCCGAGCTGCGGCGTGCAGTTGTCCGCCGGGATGCCCGCCGCGCGGGCCGGATGCCGTGGCCCGTCCGCCGCCTTCGCGCCGAAGAAGTCCGCGCCCGGCCGGCCCGGTCCCTTGACCCAGACCTGGTCGACCTCGTCGCGGGCCCAGTTCGTGAACAGGCTGACGCTGTACCCCGCGTCCTGAATTTCGTCGAAGTGCTCGTACACCGACTCCCACGGCAGCCCGTCGAAGACGTCCTGGCGGAGGTCGAAGGACGGCACCAGGTCCAGCGTCAGCCGCATCACCACTCCCAGCGCGCCGAGCCCGACCACGACCCCGTCGTGCCGGGAGCAGGTCTTCACCGCTCCAAACCGGACACGGCCGAAGCCAGGCTCTGATTACGCCGCCCGGAACCGTGGGTCGCCGTCGCGACGGTGCCCGCGACGGTGCAATGAGGCAGCGAGGCGAGGTTGGCCAGCGCGAACCCGGCCGCGTGCACCTGGACGGCGACGTCGCCATAGCGCGCCGCCGCCGGCACCGTGACCGTCGCCGACTCCGTGTCGAGGACGACTTCCGCGTCGAGTGCGGCCAGGTCGAGCAGCGTGCCACCCGGACAATCCGCGATGTCGTTGAAACAGTGCCTGCTGCCGAGCGCCTTGACCGCGCTCGCCCCGGCGACGGCCTCCTGAACCTGCTCGATGGTGCGTGGCCGGAGGATCCGCTCCGCGGCGAAGGTCTGATTTCCCGCCCAGTTCGTCTCTCGCACCAGGCCCAGCCTAGATTGCCGACATCGGCTTCAGCCTGAGGAGGTTCGCACTGACAGGAATTGTCGGCGAGATGGTGTCCATCGCGCTCCTGCTCGTCGTCCTGGCCTTCGCGGTGATCCGGCCGCGCGGCCTCCCGGAGGCGGTCGCCGCCGTCCCCGCCGCGGGAATCGTGCTGGCCACCGGGACCATCTCGTTTCCCGACGCCCTCGACGAGGTGACCAGGCTCGCCCCGGTCGTCGGCTTCCTCGCCGCGGTGCTCGTCCTGAGCAAATTGTGCGACGACGAAGGGCTGTTCCAAGCGGCCGGGACGCTCATGGCCCGCTTCAGCCGGGGAAAGCCGCGACGGCTGCTGCCCGCGGTGTTCGTCGTCGCCGCGGCGGTCACCGTGGTGCTCAGCCTGGACGCCACCGTCGTGCTGCTGACCCCCGTCGTGTTCGCCACCGCCGCGCGGATGGGCGCGCGGGCCAAACCGCACGCCTACGCCTGCACGCATCTGGCGAACTCGGCCTCGTTGCTGCTGCCGGTGTCCAATCTGACCAATCTGCTCGCCGTCGCCGCGACCGGGCTCTCGTTCCTGCGGTTCACCGCGCTGATGACCTTGCCCTGGCTCGCGGCGGTAGTCGTCGAATACGTGGTGTTCCGCCGGTTCTTCGCCGCCGACCTGGCGGCCCGGCCGCGAGGCGGGAAGGTGGTCCCGGCCGGGAAGGTCCCGGCGTTCGTCCTGGTGGTGCTCGGCCTGACGCTGGCCGGTTTCGTGATCACGTCGCTGCTGGACGTCAGCCCCGCGTGGGCCGCGTTCGCCGGCGCCGCCGTCCTGGCCTGCCGCGCCCTCACGCAGAAGCGGACCTCCCCCGTCACGATCGTCCGCTCGGCGAACGTTCCCTTCCTCGCTTTCGTTCTCGCGCTGGCGATCGTGGTCCGCGCCGTCGTCGACAATGGACTCGACGCGGCGCTCGGTCACCTGGTGCCGACGTCCACCTCGTTCCTCGCCCTGCTCGGCGCCGCCGCGGTGGCGGCCGTACTCGCCAACCTGATCAACAACCTGCCCGCGGTGCTCGTGCTGCTTCCGCTGGCCACCGCGGGCGGGACACCGGTGGTGCTGGCCGTGCTGATCGGGGTCAACCTCGGCCCGAACCTCACCTACGTCGGCTCGCTGGCCACGTTGTTGTGGCGGCGGATCCTGCACCGGCACGACACCCGCGCCGAGCTGGGCGAGTTCACGCGGCTCGGGCTGCTCACCGTTCCGGCGTCCATCGTGCTCGCCGTGGCCGGTCTGTGGCTCGGTCTCGCCCTGACTTCCACTCAGTGAGAACATGAGCGAATGCCCGGCAATCTGTCCACACCCGGCGCCGGTGTCGTCTCGCGGGCGTTCGCGCTGCTCGGCGCCTTCGACGTCGACCATCGTGAGCTGTCGCTGACCGAACTCGCGGGCCGCGCCGGCCTGCCGCTGCCCACCGCGCACCGGCTCGCCCGCGAACTCGTGGGCCTGGGCGCGCTGGAGCGACGCGAAGATCGTTACGCCGTCGGCAGGCGGCTGTGGGATCTCGGGCTGCTCGCGCCCGTCCAGTTCGAACTGCGACAGGTCGCCGCTCCCTTCCTCCAGGATCTCTACGGCGCCACCGGTGCCACCGTGCACCTCGGCGAGCGGGACGGTCTCCAGGTGCTCTACCTCGACCGGCTCTCCGGCAACGCGTCCGTGCCGGTCGTCAGCCGGATCGGCGGACGGCTGCCACTGCACGCCACCGGGGTCGGGAAGGTCCTGCTGGCCTGGGCCCCCGAGGACGTCCAGCGTCAGGTGCTCGCCTCGCTGACCCGCGTCACGCCGTACACCGTCACTCAGCCCGGCCGCCTGCACGAACAGTTGCGACGCGTCCGGCGGGAGGGCTTCGCGCAGACGGTCGAGGAGATGAGCCGGGGCGCCTGTTCGGTCGCCGTCCCGGTCCGGCCGTCCGGCGGCGACGTCGTGGCGGCGCTCGGCCTGGTCGTCCCGGACCTGAGCCGCGGCCGGGCGCGGCTGATCTCCGCGCTCCAGGTCGCGGCCGCCGGGATCGGCCGGAGCCTGCGGGTTTCACTGAGTGGAAGCGAGCGCTAGCCGTCCGGCCGCGGCACGACCAGACTCCGGTCATGCGTACCCCAGTCGCCATCGTCGGCGCCGGCCCGGCCGGACTGCTCCTGTCGCATCTGCTCGATCTGGCCGGAGTCGAATCGGTGCTCGTGGAGACCCGTTCGCGTGAGTACGTCGAGGCGCGGATCCGCGCGGGGATCCTCGAACAGTCCACAGTGGACCTCCTCCGCGAGGCCGGCCTCGGTGACCGGCTCGACCGGGAAGGCGACGAGCACCGCGGTATCTACCTGCAGTGGCCGGAGGAAAGGCACCACCTCGACTTCGTGGACCTGGTCGGGCGAAGCGTCACCGTGTACGGCCAGACCGAGGTGACGAAGGACCTCGGCAAGGCGCGTGCGGCGGCCGGGCAACAGATCCACTACGAAGTCACCGGCACCGCCGTGCACGACATCGAGACCGATCGGCCGTACGTCACTTTCACCGACGCGGAGGGCACCCAGCAGCGGCTGGACGCCGACGTCGTCGTCGGCTGCGACGGCTCCTTCGGACCTTGCCGCACCGCGATCCCCGACGCCGCGAAGCAGACTTGGGAACGCACTTATCCGTACTCGTGGCTCGGCGTCCTCGCCGATGTCGCCCCGTCGACCGACGAACTCATCTACGCGTGGCACCCCGACGGTTTCGCCATGCATTCGATGCGTTCGGCCACCGTCAGCAGGCTGTACCTGCAGGTGCCCAACGGCACCGACATCGGCACCTGGTCCGACGAGCGGATCTGGGAGGCACTCGCGGCCCGGCTCGGCCACGGCCGGCACGGATGGACCCTCACGCCGGGGCCGATCACCGACAAGAGTGTGCTGCCCATGCGCAGTTTCGTGCAGCAGCCCATGCGGCACGGCCGTCTCTTCCTCGCCGGCGACGCCGCCCATATCGTGCCGCCCACCGGCGCCAAGGGCCTCAACCTGGCCGTCGCCGACGTCGCCCTCCTCGCCCCCGCGCTGGCCACTTTGGTGCGGGACAAGGACTTCACCCTCGCCGACGCCTACTCCGACACCGCGCTGCGCCGGGTCTGGCGGTGTACGCATTTCTCGTGGTGGATGACCACGATGCTGCACCGCTCGGACGATCCGTTCGACCGGCAGCTGCAGCTTTCGCAGCTGCGGTGGCTGGCGCGGAGCGAGGCGGGCCGGGCGGGACTCGCGGAGAACTACGCGGGACTGCCCATCGGATTCTGACCCCACGAGGTGTCGTCACCGCATAGGATCGCCCGGCGTGGCCGGACGTCCCGATCTCCGGCGGAGAGCTGTGGAAGGCAGGCATGTCACCCTTATCGTTCGCGAGCATCGAGACCGTCCCCCTGGTGCTGCAACTCGCGGTGGGCCTACTCGGCCTGATCGTCTCGGTCAAAGGACGCGCTCGGGGAGTCTCCGGCCTGATGGTGGCCGCCTTCGCCGTCATGCTCGTCACGACGGTGTTGAGCATCGCGTGGCAGTTCTTGGCGTTGAACGTGCCCGACTGGAGCGAGTCCGGCGGCCTCTCCATCGACGGCATCCGGTGGATCTACCTGGCGGTCGGCATGGTGTTCGACGCCGCCTGGCTGCTCTCCTGGCTGCTGGTCGCGATCGCGGTCGTCAAGAGCGGCCGTGCTTCCCGGCAGGCGGGCTTCGCGCCGCACGCCGGCTACCCGATGGCCGCCCAGCAGGGTTACCCGGCCGCGCAGCCCGGCTACGCCCAGCCGGGTCAGCCCCAGCCCAACCCGCCGGCACAGCCGAACCCGCCGACGCAGCAGCCGCCGAGCTAGGCGCCTCCGCAGACGTTGCGAAAGCCACTTTTGCCTTACCCCTCAAGAAAAGCGCCACTCACGAGGTGACGTGAAGCCGCAGCAGGTCTTCGACTCCCTCGTGGAAGGTTTCACAGATCGGCGCGGGGTCGGTCAGACAGCCGGTGGCCATCGCGCCGTCCCGCAGCAGGACGAAGCGCCGGGCGGCGAGTTCGGATCGCGCGCTTCCCAAGTGGGCCAGCACATCGGCGATCACTCCCGCGAACCACTGGCGGTGGGCGAGGACGGCTTTGTGCACCGGGTGGGCCGGATCCGGATACTCCGACGCGGCGTTGAGGAAGGCGCAACCGCGGAAGCCGGGTGACCGGATGCCTTCCGTGATGTTCGCGGCGATCGCCCGCAGCGTGTCGGGCGCGGCCGCCCCCTGGGCCACGATGGCCTCGATCTGGCCACGGATCGCCTGGTCGGCTTCCTTCAGGTAGTAGACGATCAGGTCGTCCTTGCCCGGGAAATGCCGGTACAGGGTCGCGCGGGTCACCTTCGCCTCGGCCACGATCCGGTCGATGCCGACGGAGTGGATGCCCTCCGTGTAGAAGAGCCTGGTCGCCGTGGTGAGCAGCCTTGTGCGCGCTTCGGACGCTTGACCTTTCGTCATTACGGTCATCTTACGGGATAGAACGTTCGGTCTTGACGGGACCGCACCTCACTGCCAAAGTCGCGGTAGACCGAACGTTCTCCTCACTCCCTTAAGGAGCTCTTGTGAGCAGCGGTACCACCACCGTCGCGCCCGCCTTGCGGCGCTTGTATTTCGTTCGTTTCGGCTTCGCCCTCGTGTGGGCGGGCCTGCTGTTCACGAGTGCGTCGAAACTCGGGCCGGTCAGTGTCGCGCTGCTCGTGCTTTACCCGCTGTTCGACGTCGTCGCCGCCGTCATCGACCTTCGCTCGTCGCAGGACGCGAAACCCGCGCCGGGCCTGTACGTCAACATCGCGATCAGCGCGATCGCCGGCCTCGGCCTCGTATTCGCCGCCGCCTCGGGCATCCCCGCGGTGCTGCGCGTATGGGGCGCTTGGGCGATCGTGTCGGGCCTCGTCCAGCTCGCCGTCGGTATCGGCCGCCGCGGGTTGGGCGGCCAGTGGGCGATGATCGCCAGCGGGGCCATCTCGGCCCTCGCCGGCACCTCCTTCATCCTGCAGGCCACGCAGCCGGACGCCTCACTGGTCAACCTGGCCGGATACGCCGCCCTCGGCGGGTTGTTCTTCCTCGTCTCGGCGATCCGCCTCCGCCGCTGACGTCACCAGCGAGACCTTCAGGACGTCGATGCCGACCGGGGTGCGATGGGTGTCCAGGTCCGTGATCGACCACGAGCGGTCCAGCAGGGCCTCGAGGGCGATGCGGACCTCCATCCGGGCGAGATGGGCACCGAGGCAGAAGTGGACGCCGTGCCCGAAGGACAGGTGGGGATTGGGCGTCCGGCCCGGATCGAAGGTGTGCGGGCCGGGGAAGATCGCGGGATCACGGTTGGCCGCCGTGATCATCGCGACGACCCTCTCGCCCGGATGGAGTTCCTGGCCACCGAGGACGGTGGGCCGGGTGACGAACCGGTCCGTCCCACCGGTGGGCGGCAAGTAGCGCAGCACCTCCTCGACGGCCAGCCGCATATCGGCCGGTTTCGGTTGGGACGCAAGGCGAAGAACGGCGTTCACGAGCAGGGTCTTGGTCGTTTCGTGGCCGTTGATCAGCAGCAGCGCGCAGAAATCGATCACCTCGTCCTCGGTGAGGTCCGACGCCAGCAGGGTCGCGATGACACCGGCCGGGCGCGCGAATTCACCGCGGAAGTACTCGTCCATTTCGGACAGTGCCGCGTGGAAGGCCACCTGACGGGCCTCGTCCGCGGTGAACGTGCCGAAGAACGACGTGATCGCCTCGGTCCATCGGACGAAATCCGGCCACCGCGAGGGCCGCACGCCGAGAAGGCCCGCGATCGTGTGCACCGACAACGGGTAGGCCAGTTCCCCGATCAGGTCGAACCTCGCCCCGGCCGAGGCGAGCAGCGCCTCGACCCGCGCCGTGATCTCCGGTTCCAGTGACGACACGGCCCGGGGTGTGAAGACCTGGCCGACGATCCGGCGCACCGCGTGATGCCGGGGCGGATCCATCGCCTGCAGGCCGCGCAGCAACGGGTTCGAGCCGTGCGGGACCGGCCGGGCACTGTAGCGCAGCTCGTCGGAGGAGAACACCGTGTGGTCGGTGAGCACTCTGTCCACTTCGGAATACCGGGTCACCACCCAGGCCCCGAACGATGCGGCGAACCGGATCGGGCCCACCTCTTGTGCATGGAAGGCGAAGATCTCCTCGACGGACATACCCCAGAGCGTGCTATCCGTCCACCGAAGCCGCTTGGAAGAAACGGACACACGGCGATCCGACCGCGCGCCGGAACTCCGCGATCATGTGCGGCTGGTCGTAGAACCCGCTGCGGACGGCGATATCCGCCCAATCCGGCACCGGCGACGACCGCGCCAGCGCCATCGCCCGGTGCAACCGCACCACCCGCGCGTACGCCTTGGGGCTCAACCCGACAGCCACCGAAAACCGGCGCCGCAGCTGCCGCTCGGACAGCCCGGCCGCGGCCGCGTGGTCGGACACCGGCGCCCCGGGCGTCACGCGCATGGCCTGGAGCACCTGAGCGACCGCCAGGTCGGCCGGGCGGGCCGGTGCCCGCAACGCCCGGAACGCGGCGTCGAGACCGGAACCGGGGAGCGGTATCCCGGCCAGGGGCACCTCGTCCGCGGCGATCCCCAGCACCGCGGCGCACGTCCCCGGCCTCAACCGCACGCCCGTCAAGGGTTCGGCCAGGCTCCCGGTCCTGGCTTCCGTTTCCGGCCCGGTCAACCACAGGGAACCGTCCGCGAACACCAGCAGATCCACATACGGCTGCGGCAACGCGGGTGGGAGTTCCCCGGTGCGCCGCCACACCCGGCTGACGCGGCGGGCCAGGTCGGCGGGCGGAGCGGAATCGCTGGTCACCCCCTCATTCAACACCGGCCAGGCTGAGGCGCCGCTCCCGATGCGCGGTCATGTACACCGGCGTGTCGACGACCCCATAGCCGCGATACCCGCCGATCCGTTGCACCACCTCGAAGAACACCCGGGACCCGGCCAGCTCGGTGCAGAAGTGCAGGAATTCGCCGTACTCGTCGCGGTCGTACAGCACCGAGTTCTCCCGCAGCTCCGCGGCGAACGGCAGATCGAACCGCGCTTCGAGATCGTCGTAGTAGTTCCCGGGAATCTCCAGCACCGGCGCACCACCGTCGCGCAGGGCGCGCGCGACGGCGATCGCGTCATCGCAAGCGAAAGCGATGTGTTGCGGCGAAGGCACTCCCGGCGCCCACTCCCCTCGCCTCACCAACGCACTGTCCAACGTCAAACGGACGGCCCCGTCGCCGACCGCCCGGCTGCGCACGAGCCCGAACGGCGCCGCGAACTCGGACACCGGGTCGGGCCGCAGGCCCAGCACCGAACGATAGAACAGCGTCGCCTCGTCGAAATGGTCGAAAGGCTGGGTCAAGGCGATGTGGTCGATGCCGGTGATCCCCGCCCCCGACGGCGCCGTCCCGGTCGGCACGAAGTCCCGAAGCCATTCATCGCCGCCGCAGAAGAAGATCTCGGTGCCGTCCGGCGCGGCGACGGCGGAAAGGTCCGCTTCACCGGGGCTGTGTTCGCGGGGCAGCACGGGCGCGAGCAAGGTCTCCGCGCGTCGCGCCGCGCCCGCCGGGTCCGCGCTGATCAGGCCGAGGGCGCTGATCGTGCCGTCCGCGGCGGCCTCGTTCACCAGCAAACGCGCCGATCCCTGCTGCCACAGCTGAACCGGTTTCGAGCGATGGGTTCCGACGTGCGCGAAACCGAGGTCCGCGAGCACGGTCCCCGGCACGGCGAGTTCCGCGAAGGCGTGCCCGTCGAGCCGAGGAGCCTCGGGAAGCTCAAGAGCGCCAACGGATTCACGTAAGGCCACCAGCGATCGCATGGCGTCGACGGCCGCGGGCCGCGGATCCGCCTGCCGGAACACGTCGTTGAAGACCTCCAGCGACAGCGGTCCTCGATAGCCGGCCGCCAGGACGTGCCCGGTGAACGCGGTCAGATCGAACGCGCCTTGACCAGGGAAGAGCCGGTGGTGCCTGCTCCAGTGCAGCACGTCCATGTCCAGCAAGGGCGCGTCGGCCAGTTGCAGGAAGAAGATCTTCTCCCCCGGGATCGTCCGGATCGCGCGGGGATCGCTGCGCCGGGACAGGATGTGGAAGCTGTCGAGGCAGACTCCCAAGGCCGGGTGGTCGGCCCGCCGCACGATGCGCCACGCGTGCTCGTACGTGTTCACGAACCGGCCCCACGCGAGCGCTTCGTAGGCGACGCGGATCCCGCGCTCCCCCGCCAGTTCGGCCAGTTCACGCAGCTGCGCGGCGGCGAGCTCGTCGTCGTCGACGGCGTCCGGCGAAACCGACGAGCAGACCAGCACGGTGTCCGCCCCGAGTTCGGCCATGAGGTCGAATTTCCGCCGTGCCCGGCGGAGGTTCGACCGGAGCAGGTCCGGCGGCACCGCCTCGAAATCGCGGAACGGCTGGTAGAGGTCGATCGTGAGCCCGAGATCGGCGCAGAGCCGCCTGATCTCCGACGGCGACCTCCTCGACGCGATCAGGTCGTTCTCGAAGATCTCGACACCGTGGAAACCCGCCGCGGCGGCCGCGGCGAGTTTGTCCTCGAGCGTGCCGGAAAGGCAGACGGTCGCGATGGCGGTGTCACCGGACATGGGCGGGTTTTCCTTCCAGCGCTTCGAAATGCCGGAGCATCCGGTCGGCGTCCGGCTCCGCGCCGGTGAACAGGCGGAACGAGTCCGCCGCCTGGAAGACCACCATCCCGCCGCCGTGCAGGGTCCGGCATCCCCGCTCGCGCGCCTGCTTGAGCAGCGTGGTCTCCAGCGGCCGGTACACGATGTCGGCCACCCACATCCCCGGGTGCAGCGCCTCGGCGGGAACGGGCGACCCCGGGTACGCGGCCATCCCGGTCGGTGTGGCGTGGACGAGGCCGTCGGCGCCCCGGATGTCGTCGAGGGAACCGGGAAGCGCGCGGTCGTCGCCGAAACGCCGTCGCAGCGCGGCGACCAGGGTTCCGGCTCGCGCGGAGTCGACATCGTGGACGATCAGCCGTCCGGTGCCCAGGGAGAGCAGGGCGTGGGCCACCGCCGCGCCCGCCCCGCCCGCGCCGAGGAGGACGACGGTGTCCATGTCCGCGTCCGGCAGGCCTCGGGTGAGGTTGCGGGCGAAACCGGTCGCGTCCGTGTTGTGCCCGGTCGCGAGCCCTTCGCGGAACACCACCGTGTTCACCGCGCCGAGCGCCGCGGCGTCGGGCGCGACCTCGTCGAGATACAGCAACACCCGCTGCTTCACCGGATGCGTGATGTTGAGACCGTCGAAGCCCGCGGTCCGCACGGCGGCCAGCACCTCGCCGATCGGCAGCCTCAGCACGTCGAGGTCGAGCCGCCGGTACACGTAGCGCAACCCGAGTTCGTCGGCTTCCCGTTCGTGCAGCGCCGGGCTCAGCGACGGCCCGATGCCGGTGCCGACCAGGCCGATGAGGTAGCTGGTCACCAAGATCCTCCGTTAATGTACGAACTAGTGAGTTCACTGTAGCGTGGACCGGCCGGCACGAGAAGGGCTGCGCTAGAGTGAGGCCTTCCACCAGCGGTTCGGAGGGAGTCAGGTGGCCGCACCGTCGTCCGAGGTCGAGCGCCAGCGCGACAAGGAACGCACCCGCGCCGAAATCCTCGCGGTGGCCACCAGGGAATTCGCCGACAAGGGATACGCCGGCGCGAGGGTGGACGAGATCGCCGCCCGCACGAGCACCACGAAGCGGATGATCTACTACTACTTCGGCGGCAAGGAGCAGCTCTACGTCGCCGCGCTCGAACGGGCGTACGCGACCATCCGAGCGCTCGAACAGGATCTGGACGTCGACCACCTCGAACCCGAGGACGCGATCCGCCAGCTCGCCGAGCTCACCTTCGACCACCACGAGGCGAACCCGGACTTCATCCGCCTCGTGAGTATCGAGAACATCCACCACGGCGAACACATCGCCCGGTCGGAAGTCTTGTCCGGCATGGCGAATCCGGCTCTCGACGTACTCTCCCGCATCCTCGACCGCGGCCGCGAAGCCGGCCGGTTCCGCGAGGACGTCGACGCGCTCGACGTGCACATGGTGATCAGCTCGTTCTGCGTGTTCCGCCTCGCGAACCGGCACACCTTCTCCGCGATCTTCGGCCGGGACATGCTCGACCCCGCGCGCCGCGACCACTATCGCCTGATGCTGGGCGACCTCGTGATCGAGTACCTGACCGCCTGAAATCACGGCTCTTGACAACCGGGACACAGTCTCGCACGCTGTATTAACTAACTAGATCGTACATTGCTGGATCGTCCCCTGGAGTGTCGACGTGGCCCCTCCCTCCCCTGTCACGCAAGGCATGCCCCGCAAGGCCGCACTGGCCGCCTGGATCGGCAGCGCCTTGGAGTACTACGACTTCTTCATCTACGGAACCGCCGCCGCACTGGTGTTCAACAAGGTCTTCTTCCCCGCCTCCTCCCCCGCCACCGGGACACTGCTCGCGCTGGCGACCTTCGGCGTCGGCTATCTCGCCCGCCCGGTCGGCGCGTTCGTGCTCGGGCACGTCGGCGACCGGCTGGGCCGCAAGAAGGTCCTGGTGTTCACGCTCCTGCTGATGGGCGCCACGACGTTCCTGGTCGGCTGCCTTCCGACGTACGCCTCCGTCGGCGTGCTCGCGCCGATCCTGCTGGTGATCCTCCGCCTGCTGCAAGGACTTTCGGCCGCGGGCGAGCAGGCGGGCGCCAACTCGATGTCCCTGGAGCACGCGCCGTCCCACCGGCGCGGCTACTACACGAGCTTCACCCTCAGCGGCACACAAGCCGGGCAGATCCTCGCCACCGCCGTCTTCCTGCCGATCGCCGCGCTCCCCCAGGACCAGCTGCTCACCTGGGGCTGGCGGATCCCGTTCTGGTGCAGTGCCGCGGTGGTGGTCGTCGGTTTCGTGATCCGCCGCAAGATCGACGAAACCCCGGTCTTCGAACAGAACCGGTCCGACGTCGCGAAACTGCCGGTCGCCGTGCTGTTCCGGACGCACTGGAAGGACGTGCTCCGCGTCGTCGTCGCGGCCACCATCGCCTCCGTCAGCACGATCTTCACCGTCTACGCGCTGAGCTACGCGGTCAACACGGTCGGGCTGGACCGTGGCCCGATCCTGTGGGTCGGCGTGCTGGCCAACGTCGCCGCGCTGCTCGCGATCCCGTTCCTGGCCGGGCTTTCCGACCGGATCGGCCGCAAACCCGTGTTCATCGCGGGCTGTCTCGCCTGCGCGGTGCTGATCTTCCCGTATCTGTGGTCCATTTCGGACGGTTCGTATCCGCTGATCTTCACCGTCGGCATCCTGCTGTTCGGCGTCGCCTACAGCGCCGTCAACGGGGTTTGGCCGTCGTTCTACGGCGAAATGTTCAGCGCCAAGGTCCGGCTTTCGGGAATGGCGATCGGCACCCAGATCGGCTTCGCGATCGCCGGGTTCGCCCCGAGCGTGGTGGCCGCGATCGGCTCGGGCAAGGACGATTGGCTCGGCGTCGCCGTCTTCACCGCCGCCGTGTGCCTGCTCAGTTCCGCGGCCGCGCTCACCGCGCGCGAGACGCACGACGTGCCGACCGAGGACCTCGGGGCGGACGGTCAGAACCCCGGCCAGCCTCGCCGCAGGAAGACGAACGCGGCGTCCAGCGCCGCGGCCGGATCCGCCTCGACGCCGGCCAGGTCCGGGACCTCCAGGACGTAGCGGGCCAGCAACCGCACGGAGAAATCGTCCCGACCGGACTCTTCGGCGATGACCTTCGCGAGCGCGTCTTCGCACCCTGTCCACAGTGTCCTGGCGTAGGCGCGCAGCGCCGGGGTGGCGATCACCAGCTCCGCGACCCGGCGTGACAGCGGATCGGGAGCCGGATCGAACGGGCCGCGGGTCGCGAGGAAGTCCCGCAACGCGTCCAGGATCGAGGTGCCCTCGGCCCGGTCACGCACCGCGGCGGCCAAAGCCGCTTCCCGTTCGTGGCCGTGGCCGAGGATCAGCGCCTCCTTGCCACCCGGGAAATGCGCGAACAGCGTGGACACCGCCGTGTCGGCGGCGTCGGCGATCTCCGCGACGGTGACGTTGTCGAAACCCCGTTCCAGGAACAGTTCTCGCGCCGCCCCCGACAGGGCCTGGCGGGTCGCCGCCTTCTTGCGTTCACGCCTGCCCGGCTCTGTCGCTCCCATGCGACCACAATACATCGAAGTGACTCCGAATTCGAAGTGAGTGTATGTTCGGAGTGACTTCGACTTTGAGGAGCACGCCATGGGCCACTGGGACGTCCACCACCTGCCGCGTGCCGACGGCAAGACCTTCCTGGTCACCGGCGGCAACGCGGGGATCGGTTACTTCGTCGCCGAACAGCTCGCCGGCACCGGCGCCACCGTGCTCCTCGGCAGCCGGAACGCAGCCAAGGCGGAGGCGGCGATCGCTTCGATCCGCTCCCTGGTCCCCGACGCGAGACTCGGGCACCTGCGGCTCGACCTTTCCGATCTCCCCTCCCTCGAGTCCTCAGTGGACACTCTGGGGGTCGACCGGCTCGACGCCGTCGTCTGCAACGCGGGCGTACTCCTGGAAGACCAGCCGAGGCGTGAAACCCCCGAGGGGCTCGAACTGACCTTCGCCACCAACCATCTCGGGCATTTCGTGCTGGTGCACCGGTTGATGCCGTTGCTCGAAGCGGCGGAAGCCGGCCGCGTCGTCACCACGGGCAGCTTCGTCGGCAAGTCGGCGGAACTCGACCTGGACGACCTCCAGAGCAAGCGGGATTACCAGCCCAAGCGCACCTACGCGCGCTCGAAACTGGCACAGATGCTGTTCGCCTTCGAGCTCGACAGGCGGCTGCGCGCGGCCGGGAGCACGGTCCTGAGCGTCGTCGACCATCCGGGCGGCGCGCTCGACGCCCTGACCCCGCCGAGGCCGGTGCACCCGGAGGCCGCCGGCCGGAAGTTCCCGGCCGGGCTTCTGTTGCAGGGCAAGGAAGCCGGCGCTTGGCCCGCGGTACGCGCCGTCCTCGACCCCGCCGTGCGCGGCGGCGAGATGTTCGGCCCGCGCATGTTCGGGTTGCGCGGTGAGCCGAGGCGAGAGCCGGTCCGCGGGAAGCTCGCCGACACCGCGCTCGCCGCCCGGTTGTGGACGGCGAGCGCGGAACTCACACGGTGACGTCGGTGGCATCCGGTTCGGCCCGGCCACGGGAGCGCAGGCCCAGCAGCAGGTCGATCACCAGGAACGCCAGCAGGCTGAGGCCGAGCAGCGGCACGAACCAGCCGATCGCGGCGGCCAGGACGAGGAGACCCACCAGCAGCGCGGGCGGCGCCTTGCGCCACTGACCGCGCGGGATGGGCCGCCCGAAGGTCAGCCCGGTCGCGCGGGTCGGCCTGCGCTGCCACCACATCCGGTAGCCGAGCACGACCAGCGTGACCAGACCGGCGCCGAGCAGGAGCAGCACGATCTGGTTGGGCCAGCCGAACAGCACGCCCATATGCGCGTCGATGCCCCATCGGGCGAGCTTCGCCATCAGCGGGTAGTCGGCGAACCGCACCTCGCCCAGGATCTGCCCGGTGGTCCCGTCGACCGCGACGGCGTCGACCTGTGTCGGCCAGCCGCGCTCGATTTCCGCCACCTGCCAAGGAGCCCCGGGTTTCGCGGGCAGCCCGATCTCCACCGAGGCGGCGTCGATACCGGCGGCACGGGCGGAGGCCAGCATGGCGTCCACGCTCTCGGGCTTCGCGGGCGCCGGTGCGGCGGGGGCTTCGCCGTGACCGGCGTGTCCGGCATGTTCGTCAGCGCCGGTCACCTTCAACGCCGGAGTGGCCCAGCCGAGGGATTCACGCAGCGCGGAGACGTTCTCGCCCGCGTACGCCGACCACGTGAGCCCGGTCGCGGACAGGAAAAGCGCGCCGAGCAGTACCCACAGACCGACGGATCCGTGACGGCGCACCGACTTCCCGCGCGCGGACTCGGCCTTCTCGGCCCGGCGGGTACGACGACGGCTCACCCACAGCACGAGACCGCCCAGCGCCACCGCCCACAGCCAGGACGCGGCGAGTTCGCTGTAGAGCCTTCCTGGTTCACCGAGCAGCAGGTTGCGGTGCAACTGGTCGAGCGTGGTCCGGAACGGCAAGGCACCGCTCGAGCCGTACGCGACGAGATCCCCGCGCACCTGCGCGGTGGCCGGATCGACGAACACCGCGCGCCGTTCGGACTCGCCGAGCCCGTCCTCGGCGAACAGCACGCGAGTGGTGTCACCCGGTTCGGGGGCGGGCCGGACGGCGACCAGCTCGCCGCCGGGGTGGGCCGCTTGTGCCGCCTTGACCTGGTCGGCGAGTGAGACCTGGTTCAGCCCGACGGGTGCGCGGAGCTGGTCGGAATAGATCCAGGACTCCATCTGCGGCGTCGCCGCGTACAGCACGCCGCTCAGCGCGGCGATGAGGATGAACGGTCCGACGAGAACGCCGGCGTAGAAGTGGAGCCGGAGGAACAGCCCGCGCCAGCCGGTCGTGCGCGGCGGACTCGTGGTCGATTCGATTCGCGTTGCCATGGGGGGAACTCCTGAGGCGTCGGGTGGGGAGGCGTGCGCCTGCGCCGCACGCCGGAGTGGTCACGGCGCGCGTGCTGAGCCCTGCCGGGACACGGGTCTCGGCAGGGTTTCGGGGATCAGGCGAACGTCACCGGCGGGCCGCGCCGCGAAAGCACGTCTCGCAGGAGCGCCTCGGTCGCGGGGAACTCCACCGCGAGCGGGACATGGATCCGCAGCGGCGCCGTCGCCGGCCGCGGTGTCAGGCGTCGAGGAAGAACCGAAGCGATGAGCGTCGTGAGCGCGTACAGGACGTGCTCGGCACCCGCGAGCACCATCGCCACCACCAGGGTCGCGACGGCGTGCCCGGCCACCATGGACAGGCCGTTGCCCGGGGATTCGGCGTGATGGGCATGCGGCTGCCAGGTCAGGAAGGTCAGGCAGGCGTGCATCGCCAGTTGTCCGCCCGCCACCAGGCCGAGGATGGCGAGCGGGCCGCGGCGGCGTCCCGCGAACGCGTACGCCACCCAGCTCAGCAGGGCGACGAGCAGCACGACGACGCCGAGGTCGGGGAGCCGCCCGCTGGTCCCGACGTGGGCACCGGTCGCCAAGGTCCCGGTCAGGACCCCCACGGCCCCGCCGCGAAGGCGCCTGGCCGGGCCTCGGGTCGGGGTCGGCGTGCGCACGGGAGGCAGAGTAGAGCGCGAACGGGCCCGTTGTCTCTCCTTGATATCGTCGGCCCGGTGCTCCGCAGCCTGCCGTTCCTCCGGCTCTGGACCGGGAACACCGCCTCCGGGCTGGCGACCTGGGCACTGCCGTTCATCCTCGGACTGGCGGTGCTGGAACGGTCGCTTTCGGCTGTGGACCTCGGCATCGTGCTCGCCGCGCGGACGGCGGGATTCCTCGTGGCCGTCCCGGTGGCGGGGGTATTGGCCGACCGGCATTCCCGCCGCGGGGTCGTGCTCTGGGCGGGTCTCATCGCCGGTCTCGCCACACCGCTGATCGCCACCGGCATGGGCCGGTCCGTCCTGCTGATGGCCACCGCGGCCGCCGTCGTCGGCATCGGGCAGGGCGCGTGCCGCCCGGCGTTCCAGGCGCTGACCGCCGAGGTGATCACCGAAGACCGCCGCCAGCAGGCCAACGCCGCGATGACCCTCGCCGTCCGGGTCACGACGCTGGTCGCACCGGGGCTCACCGCGCTGCTCTCCCAGTTCGCCTCGACGTCGGCCCTGGTGATCGGGACCGGCGTGCTGTGGCTGGGCGCGGCGCTGATCCCGCCGCGTGGCACGTTCACGCCCGCCCCGGCCGGGACCCGCTTCTTCGGCGAGTTCGCCGACGGTCTCCGCGAAGCTCGCCGCCACCCGTGGTTCCTGGCCGGGCTCGGCGCGCTGACCGCCGTCGTCGCGACCGGCTATTCCGCCACCGGTGTCGTGCTGCCGCTGGTCAGCCGCGACCGCTATGACAGCGAAGCGATCCTCGCCGCCGGGCTCACCGCGTACACCCTCGGCGCGCTCGCGGGCGCGGTCGTCATCGCGCGCTGGCGCCCGAAGCGTCAAGGCTGGACGGCGCTGGCCGGGCTCGGCTGCTACGGCTTCGCACCGCTCAGCCTGCTGTTCCCGGTGCACCCGGCCTTCGTCGTCGCCGCGTACGCCGTCGCCGGGCTGGGCATCGAACTGTTCAACGTCCCGTGGTTCACCGCGACCCAGCGGGAGGTCGAACCGGGAAAGCTCGCGCGAGTGTCCTCTTTGGACTTCCTGTTCTCCTACGGCCTCGCGCCCGCCGGATTGGCGCTCATCGCGCCCGCGATCGACCGGTTCGGGGCGACGCCGGTACTGGCGGCGTGCGCGGTCGTCTGCTTCGCCGCACCTGCGGCCGCCGCACTCATTCCGTCCTCGCGTGACTTTCGGGCCACCGCACCGATCAAGAGTGTCTAGTTTTTGCGCTCGCTTGCGGTAATGTTTCAGCCATGACGCGTCGTCTTGCCGAAGTAGCCCGCAAGGTCGGGGTCAGTGAAGCCACGGTCAGCCGGGTGCTCAACGGCCGGTCCGGGGTCTCCGCGAGCACCCGGGCCGCCGTCCTCACCGCGCTGGACGTGATGGGTTACGAACGGCCGACCCAGCTCCGGGGCGACCGTGCCCGCCTGGTCGGGCTGGTCCTTCCCGAACTGCAGAACCCGATCTTCCCCGCGCTGGCCGAGATCATGGGCAACGCGCTGGCCCAGCAGGGTTTCACCCCCGTCCTGTGCACCCGCACCGCGGGCGGCGTCTCCGAAGCGGAGTACGTCGAACTGCTGTTGCAGCAGCAGGTCTCGGGTGTCGTGTTCGCCGGCGGGCTCTACGCCCAGGCCGACGCGGTGCACGCGCACTACCACCATCTCGCCGAGCGCCGCCTGCCCACGGTGCTGATCAACGCCGCCGTCGACCACCTCGGGCTGCCGCAGATCTCGTGCGACGACGCGGTCGCCGTCGAACAGGTCGTCGGCCACCTGAGCTCGCTCGGCCACGAGAAGATCGGCCTCGTCCTCGGCCCGACCGACCACGTCCCGTCCCAGCGCAAACTCGAGGCGTTCCGCGCCTACGCGGGCAAACTCGGCCTCCCGGTCCTGGACGAACTCGTCGAACACGGCATGTTCTCCATCGAAGGCGGGCACGCGGCCGCGGCCAGGCTGTACCCGCGCGGCGCGACCGCCGTCCTGTGCGCGAGCGACCTCCTCGCACTGGGCGCGATCCGCGCGGCCCGGCGACAGGGATTGTCGGTACCCGAAGACATCTCGGTGGTCGGCTACGACGATTCCGCCCTCATGAACTGCACCGACCCGCCGCTCACCACCACCCGCCAGCCGATCGAGGCGATGGGCCGCGCCGTGGTGGAACTGCTGGTCAAGCGCATAAACGGTGGAGAGGTGGCGGCCGAGGAGCTGCTGTTCGCGCCCGAACTCGTCGTCCGGGGCTCCACCGCGCGCCGCATCTAGCCG
Organism: Amycolatopsis sp. NPDC102389; assembly: GCF_044765885.1. NCBI lineage: Bacteria > Bacillati > Actinomycetota > Actinomycetes > Pseudonocardiales > Pseudonocardiaceae > Amycolatopsis > Amycolatopsis sp. NPDC102389. The sequence goes on along the minus strand of NZ_JBIWKX010000028.1, from coordinate 7,650 downwards.
ACTACTTGCGAGGTCGTCGAGTCGCGAGCCTCCCGAACGGTCCGTGAAGGCCTCCTTGAGGGACTCTGGGTCCCTCAAGGAGGCCTTCACGCGCTTGCGGCATCCTTGCCGACGGTGACTGTCGAAAAGTTGCAAGTTCTCATCCAGTTATTGCGTTAATCCGGGGCTTCACTTTAGAGTGACCGCAATCACGTGACAGCCGTCGCGATCCCGAGATGAGGCTTGAAGATGAGCAGCACTTGGTCCCCCACCGTGCGCCGCCGGATGTTCTGCCTGCTCCTTGCGGGTGGACTCACCCTGGGGACGGCCGCCTGCGGTGCCGACTCCGGCGAGAGCGCCGGGGGCAAGGTCAAGATCACGGTCACCGGGCAGCCCCCGACCAGCCAGCCGTTCGAGCGCGGCGTGTTCGACGCCGACGTCAAGGAGTTCGAGGAGAGCCACCCGGACATCGACATCGAGCCCCACGAAGGGTTCATGGACCCGAAGACGTTCTCCGCCAAACTCGCCGGCGGGCAGCTCGAAGACGTCTACTACGTCTACTTCACCGACCCGGCGCAGATCATCGCGCGCCGTCAGGCCGCCGACATCACCGAAGCGGCCAAGGGCCTGAAGAACGTCGGCGACATCAAGCCGGAATTACTGGACAACTTCCGGGACGCCGACGGCAAGCTCTACGGTCTGCCGACGATGAACTACAGCATGGGCCTGCTCTACAGCCGCCCGCTGTTCCAGAAGGCCGGGCTGGACCCGAACAAACCGCCGCGGACCTGGGACGAAGTCCGCGCCGCCGCGAAGAAGATCGCCGCGCTGGGCAACGGCACCGTCGGATACGCCGACTACAGCAAGAACAACCAGGGCGGCTGGCATCTGACCGGCTGGCTCTACTCGATGGGCAGCGAGGTCGCCCGCAAGGACGGCGGCAAGTGGGTCGCCGCGTTCAACAACGACAAGGCCAAGGCCGCTCTCAACCAGCTGCGCGCCATGCGGTGGGACGACGACACCATGGGCAGCAAGCAGTTGCTCGAAGCCCAGGACGTCCAGCGCATGATGGGCGCCGGCCAGCTCGGCATGTACATGGCCGCCCCGGACAACGTGCCCGTTCTGGTCAAGCAGTTCAACGGCAAGTACGAGGACTACGGCGTCGCGGGAATGCCGGGCGGGCAGGGAACGCTGCTCGGCGGCGAGGGCTACATGCTCAACCCCAAGGCCTCGCCGGAGAAGATCAAGGCCGGCTTGGAATGGGTCCGCTGGAAGTATCTCAACCCGGAGCGCTTCGAGAAGCACGTCCAGCAGTACGTCGACGGCAAGCAGCCGGTCGGGCTGCCGGCCGAGCCGACCCCGGACGTCTGGCAGGGCGCCGTCCGTGATCAGCAGCTCGCGGTCAAGGCCAAGCACGCCAACGTTCCCGCCGAGAACTACCAGTCCTATGTGGACTCCGGTTCGCGGATCAAGGGCAGTATCGAGCCGCCGAACGCGCAGCAGGTCTACGCCATTCTCGACAGCGTGATGCAGGCGGTGCTCACCGATCGGAACGCGAATGTCGATCAGCAGCTGTCGTCGGCGGAGTCGAAGGTCAACAGTGTCCTCGCCCAGGTCAAGTAGCGTCCTCGACTGGCCCGCGACAACGTCGTCGCGGGCCGGTCGGCCGGTCGCCCCGGCCGCCGAACGCCGCCGGAACCGGTTGCGCCGCAAGCTCAAGGAGAATCTCACCGCGTACGGCCTGTTGTGCGCCGCACTCGTGGTGTTCGCGCTGTTCTCCTGGTATCCGATCGTGCGCGGGGTCCTGCTGAGCTTCCAGCAGGTCGACTTCGTCAACCCGCCGACGTGGGTCGGGTTCGACAACTTCACCCGCCTGTTCGAAGACCCCCTGTTCGGCGTCGCCTGGCGCAACACGCTGTTGTTCACCGGGCTCGCGCTGGTCTTCGGGTTCGTGGTGCCCTTCCTGACCGCGGTGCTGCTCAACGAACTGCGGCACGCCAGGGCGTTCTTCCGGCTCGCGGTCTACCTGCCGGTGATGTTGCCGCCGGTGGTCACCGCCCTGATGTGGAAGTGGTTCTACGACCCGGGTGCCGGCCTGTTCAACTCCGCGCTCGGCGCCGCCGGCCTGCCCGGCGGGCAATGGCTCGACTCGAGCGACACGTCGATGCTGTCGCTGGTGTTCGTGTCGACGTGGGCGAACATGGGCAGCACCACGCTGATCTATCTCGCCGCGCTCGGCACCATCCCCGGCGAGCTCTACGAAGCCGCGGAGCTGGACGGCGCGGGGCTGTGGAAACGCCTGATCCACGTCACCCTGCCGCAGACCAGGTTCGTGTTGCTGGTGCTCTTGCTGCTGCAGGTGGTCGCGACCATGCAGGTGTTCACCGAGCCGTACGTGATGACCGGCGGCGGGCCGGACGACTCCACCGTCACCGTGCTCCTGCTGCTCTACCGCTATGCCTTCGTCTACAACGACTTCGGCTCGGCCAGCGCGTTGAGCCTGCTGCTGTTCGTCGCGCTCGGGGTGTTCTCCGCGTTGTACGTGCGCCTGACCCGGAAGGCGGATGAGTCATGAGAACGCTCGTCTCCCCCGGCACGCTCCGCAGCCCCGGCGGCAAGATCGGGTATGCCGTGATCTTCGGCTGCACGCTGCTCCTGTTCGTCATCGCGTTCCTGTTCCCGCTGTACTGGGCGGTGACCGGCGCGATGAAGTCACCGCAGGAGCTGGCGCAGACGCCCGCGACGTTCATCCCGAACGAATGGCATCCGGAGACGTTCGCCGACGCGTGGGACCAGCTGAGCCTCGGCAAGTACTTCCTCAACACGGTCATCGTCGCGGGCGGCGCCTGGCTGGCCCAACTGGCCATCGACGTCCCCGCCGCGTTCGCGTTGTCGAAGCTGCGGCCGAAATTCGGCAACGTCGTGCTCGGCCTGATGCTCGCGACGTTGATGCTCCCCGCCGCGGCCCTGCTGGTGCCCACCTACGTGACGATCACCGACCTGCCGTTGCTGGACATCAACCTGATCAACTCGCCGGCGGCGGTCTGGCTGCCCGCCGCCGCGAACGCGTTCAACATCTACCTGCTGAAACGGTTCTTCGACCAGATCCCGGACGAGCTGATCGAGGCCGCGCGGCTCGACGGCGCGGGGCCGGTGCGCACGCTGTGGCGGATCATCCTGCCGATCTCCCGGCCGATCCTGGCCGTGGTCTCGATCCTCGCGGTGGTGGCCGCGTGGAAGGACTTCATCTGGCCGCTGCTCGTGTTCCCGGACACCGAGAAGCAGACGCTGTCGGTGATGCTGCAACGGGTGGCCATCGACATGCCGCTGAACGTGCTCGTCGCCGGGATGGTGCTGGCCAGCCTGCCGATGGTGGCGCTGTTCCTGGCGTTCCAGCGGCACATTCTCGCCGGGCTCACCGCCGGCAGCCTCAAGGGCTGAATTCTTCGCCGCATTCGGGGTATCCACGAACGACTGAGGAGGGCATTTCCGTGACCGCATTGGGGCAGGCCGCCGGATGGTGGCGCAGCGCGGCGATCTACCAGGTCTACATCCGCAGTTTCGCGGACGGGAACGGTGACGGCGTCGGCGATCTCGCCGGGGTCCGCGCACGGCTGGACTACCTGGCCGAACTGGGGATCGACGCGATCTGGTTCACCCCGTGGTATCCGTCACCGATGGACGACGGCGGCTACGACGTCGCCGACTTCCGGGAGATCGACCCGCTCTTCGGCACGCTCGCCGAAGCGGAGGACCTGATCGCCGAGGCCCACGCCAAGGGGATCCGCGTGATCATCGACATCGTGCCGAACCACTGTTCCGACGAGCACCGCTGGTTCCAGGACGCGCTCGCCACCGAGCCCGGATCTCCGGAGCGGCAACGGTTCTGGTTCCGGCCGGGCCGCGGGCTCGACGGGTCCGAGCCGCCGAATAACTGGAAGTCACGCTTCGGCGGCTCCGCCTGGACCCGGGTCCCGGACGGCGAGTGGTACCTGCACCTGTACAGCTCGCGCCAGCCGGATTTCAACTGGGACAACCAGGACATCCGCCAGGATTTCGGGGACATCTTGCGGTTCTGGTTCGACCGCGGTGTCGACGGCTTCCGCATCGACGTCGCCGACGGGCTGGTGAAGGATCCGCGGCTGCCCGATGTCGACCCCGGCGACGAGACGCCGTTCTCCGATCAGGAGGGGCTTCACGAGATCTACCGGTCGTGGCGCAAGATCGCCGACAGCTACCCGGGCGACCGCGTGCTGGTCGGCGAGATGTGGCTGCCGGAGATGTCGCGGGCCGCGCGGTACCTGCGCCGCGACGAGCTGCACGCGGCGTTCAACTTCGATTTCCTGGTGTGTCCCTGGGATTTCGCCCGGTTCAGAGATGTCATCGGCCGCACGCTGGCGGCGCACGAGGAGGTCGGCGCGCCCGCGGCCTGGGTGCTGTCGAACCACGACGTCACCCGGCACGTGACCCGGTACGGCCGCGAGGGCGACACCGGTTTCGCGTTCGCGGACCGGCTGCACGGCACCCCGGTCGACCGGGAGCTCGGGACCCGCCGGGCACGGGCGGCGGCGTTGCTGACCATGGCGTTGCCCGGCGGTCTCTATGTCTACCAAGGGGAAGAGCTCGGTCTGTGGGAGATCGAGGACATCCCCGGCGAACTCCGTCAGGATCCCGTGTGGACCCGCACGAACGGTGCCGACCCCGGTCGTGACGGCTGCCGTGTCCCGCTCCCCTGGTCCGGTGACGCGCCGCCGTTCGGTTTCGGTGCGGGTGGGACATGGCTGCCCCAGCCCGAGGAATGGCGCGCCAGCACGGCGGAGGCGCAGGCGGCCGAGCCGGCGTCGATGCTCCGGCTCTACCGCTCCGGCCTGCGCCTGCGGGACGAACTTCCCGCACTCGGCCCCGGTGATCTGGAGTGGCTGGCGCTGGGCGACGGCGTGCTCGCGTTCACCCGGGAGCCGGGCTTCACCTTCGTGCTGAACTTCTCCGACGAGCCCGTACCGCTGCCGCCGCATCGCGAGGTGCTCCTGGCCAGTGGCCCGGTCGACGGTGAGCTCCCGACGGATACGGCGGTGTGGCTGCACACCTGATCAACGGCCGGTCGTGACCCGGCTGATCCGGCCGCGCATCCGTGCGTGGCCGGCCGGGTCACGCCACCGGAGGTGCCTGTCGAGCGCCTCGCGGAGCACACCGCCGAGGACGAGGCCGTGAGTGGCGGTCTCGACGCAGGGGTGGTCGCGGAGCCAGTCGAACAGCTCAGACGACCGTCCTCCCGGCAGCACGGACCGGAGGAGGTCTTCGGTGGTGTGATCCGCTTGCGCGCACACGTACAACGCCCAGCGATGCGCCTCCGTCGGCGGGTCACCGGCCAGCTGCGCGTAAACGGTGTCCACCACGTAGCGCGCCGCGTCCGCTCGCGGCGACCTGCTGACCTCGGCGGCCAGCGAGAGCGCGAACGGGTTCCCCGCCGCGAAGTCCACAATGGACCTCCGAAGGTCTGGGCCGACACCGCGCGCTTCGAGCAGCGCAGCGGACTCGTTGTCGCTCAAGGGTTCGAGCTTCCTGATGCGGATCCGGCCCGACCATGCCGGATCGACCAGCAATTTGGCGTCCGGACCGCTCCGGCCCGCGATCACGACCGTGACGTCTTCGGGCAGGCGGCGCAAAGCCTCCGCCGGATCATCGAGCCCGTCGAAGAGGCGTACGGGTCTGCCCATGGCCGCCGCGTCGTCGGCGAACTTCCGCAGCAGGGTCGACTTTCCGATGCCGGGCGGTCCGGTGAGGAACAGGACCTCGACGCCCTTGGCCGGGTCTTTCGCGAGCAGCCGCCGGAACTCCGCGCGTTCACGGTCACGTCCGACGAACAGCGGGTCCGGTTCGCGGAGTGCGGGCGTCCGCTCGTCCTCGGCGCGTAGCACCTTTTCGTGCAGTGCCCGCAGTTTCGGCCCCGGCCGGACCCCGAGTTCTTCGTCGAACAGGTCGTGGACCGAGCGATAGAGTTCGAGCGCCTCGGCCCGGCGCCCGCCGCGATGAAGGGCGAGGAGATAGATCTCGTACAGCGGTTCCTCGAGGCGGTTCCGTTCGATCAGCGCGGGCACTTCGGCCATCACCTCGTCGTGTTCCCCGAGTTCCAGGCGCAGCCGAAGCAGCTCTTGGGTGGCGGTCAGTTTCAGCCGTTCCAGGCGCGAGCGTTCCTGTTCGGCCGCTTCGCCGGGGACGCCGGCCAGCGCCGTTCCGGTCCAGAGGCCGAGCGCGCGTTCCAGCAGCTTCGCCGCCGTGTCCGCGTTGTGCGCCCGGCGCGCACTTTCGATCAGCCCGGCGAATTCGACCGCGTCCACCTCGAAGCGATCCGGCTCCAGCCGGTAGCCGCCGGACCGCGAGATGATCGCCGAACCCAAGCCCTGCAAGGAGAGCAGCCGCCGGAGACGGGAGATGTAGGTCCGGATGACGGCCTCGCCGGTCGCGGGCGACCGCTCGCCCCAGAGCCCGTCGATCAGCTCACCGGTCCGGACGAAACTGCCCGCGTTGGCCAGCAGCAGCATCAACACCGCCTGCTGTTGCGGAGACCCGAGATCCAGCCGGATGCCGCCGCTGGTGAAACCCGGCGGGCCGAGCACGGTGAAGCGATACCGGACTTCCTGCGGCAGGGAGGACATGCGCGGAACGGTAGGCGGGCCCGGCCCGCGTCGGCGACCGTCGGATGACGTCGTCGGCGTACGTCGTCCGCCCATGACGTACAGGACTGACGTCGTCCGACGGTCGCCGAGGTCAGGGACGGATTCCTACCGTTGCGGCATGTCTGAAACCACGTACACCGCCGTCGCCACTTCGACCGCGGAAGGCCGTAACGGCGGCCGCGCGACCTCCGACGACGGCGTGCTCGACGTCGGCCTCGCCGTCCCGAAGACCTTCGGCGGCTCCGGCGATGGCACGAACCCCGAGCAACTGTTCGCAGCGGGCTGGGCGTCCTGCTTCGTCGGCGCCGTCCGCCGCGTCGCGGGCGTCAAGAAGGTGAAGCTGGAAGACCTCGCCGTCGTCGCCGAGGTGACGCTGCACCACGACACCGACGCGGGCGAGTTCCACCTGAGCGCCGCGCTGCACCTGGAGGCCACGGGTATCGACCAGGCCACCGCCGACGAGCTGGTCCAGGGCGCGCACCAGGTGTGCCCGTACTCCAAGGCGACGCGCGGGAACGTCGAGGTCACGTTGGATGCCACAGTGGCGTGACGTACTGGGTCTCGTGAGTGGTAAGGGCGGTTCTATTGAGGGGCAAGTCAAATATGGCGAGCCGCGCACCCTTTGCGGCCTGGGTCCGCGCTGACCGACGAGGGCCGACCGCGCCATAAATGTCCACAAAGGACACTCTTCGGACTATCGGTGTCCGGCTTGGGCAGCCTGCACGGTTCCACGAGGGTGTCGTGAGCGGCAAAGAGGGTTCTATTGGGCGGTAAGTCAAATATGGCGAGCCGCGCACCCTTTGCGGCCCGGGTCCGCGCCGACCGACGAGGGCCGATCGGGCTGCGAGTGTCCACATGGGACACTTTTCGAGCTGAAAGCGTCCGGTTCGGGAACTTTGCGCATCTTCGCGCGGGGGTGGGGGGGGGGGGGGGGGGGGGGGTGCCCCCCCACGCCCCCCCACCCCCCCCCCCGGCCCCGGGGACAGGGACGAAA
>NZ_JBIWKX010000027.1:103177-107686 GCF_044765885.1 Amycolatopsis sp. NPDC102389 | reverse complement strand
TCCCTCTGTCGCAAGAGGAATGATCAACCAAGGGCTTCACCCATGATCAACCAGGGTGCCACCCCACCGCTCAGACGTTAAAACTCAAGCTAGGCCCCATCCTCAGGAAAGCCGAGCCGGTCCGGGCGGCTGTACACGTTCATCGACGTGCCCCGCAGGAACCCCACCAGCGTCAGGCCCATTTCCGCGGCCAGGTCGACCGCCAGCGACGACGGCGCGGAAACCGCCGCCAGCAGCGGAATCCCTGCCATGACCGCCTTCTGCACCAGCTCGAACGACGCCCGTCCGCTGACCATCAGCACCGTTCCGGACAGCGGTAGTCTCCCCTGCCGTGCCGCCCAGCCGACCACCTTGTCGACGGCGTTGTGCCTGCCGACGTCCTCCCGCAGGCACAGCAGCTCCCCTGCCGCGCTGAACAGGCCCGCCGCATGGAGCCCGCCGGTGCGGTCGAAGACCCGTTGCGCGACCCGGAGCCGATCCGGCAATTCGGCCACTGTGGACGGTGGGATCACCAGGCCGTCGCCGTCCACCGGCCAGGTCGCGGTCGTCCGCACGGCGTCGAGGCTCGCCTTGCCGCAGAGGCCGCACGATGACGTGGTGTAGAAGTTGCGCTCCAGGGAGGCGTCGGGTGGAGCGACTCCGTCGGCGAGGACGACGTCCAGCACGTTGTAGGTGTTGGAACCGTCGGCCGTCGCGCCCGCGCAGTACCGGATCGACCGGATGTCGTCGCTCGACCGTGAACCCCCTTCGCCCACCAGGAATCCGGCCGCGAGATCGAAATCGTGGCCAGGCGTGCGCATCGTGATGGTCAGGGGTTTGCCGCCGACGCGGATCTCCAGCGGCTCTTCGACGGTCAGCGTGTCCGGGCGGGCACCGGGTACCCCTTCCACGACGCGGACCACCCGCCGCCTGCTCGTCACCCGGCCCATCAGCGGATCGCCGGCAGCAGCGACTTCGGCCGTCCCGGCTGGGAAAGCCGTCCGCCGAGCAGCGAGCCGAGAACGCTGAGCGCGCCCGCGACGGCGAACGCGCCGAGATAGCCGTGGGTGGACACGACGAACGCGGCCAGGCCGACTCCGAGAAGCGCCCCGACGGCCTTGGCGGAGTACAGCACCCCGAAGTTCTGGAGCGCGGACTCCTCGCCGAAATAGTCGCGCACCAGGGACACCAGCAGCGAGTAGCAGCTCCCGTTGCCGAGCCCCGCCAATGCGGCACCGGCGACGAGCCCCGCCGCGCTGTCGCCCGAGTAGAGCAGGACGAACTGGGCGATCCCGCCCGTGGCCAGTGCCAGGCGCAGGATCCGGCGACGGCCGAGCCGGTCGGACAGACCGCCGAGCAGGACGCGCCCGGCGCCGGTCACCCCGGCGAGCACCGCGAGCGCGACGGCGGCGAGCATTGGCCCACCTCCTTGCGCGGCGACGAAGGTCGCGAGATAGGCGACGTCGAAGAGCAGGACCGCGGCGGCCAGCACGACGATGAGGTACATCGCGACCGCGGTCGGGCACCGGAGCACCTCCGACGGCCGGTACTCGCGCAGGGCGGGCCGGTTGACCGCCACGCCGCGGTTGCGCACCTTGTCGGCCGCCCATACCCGCGGATCCGGGTGTTCCGGCCACCAGCGGGGCGGCGGATCGCGCAGCAGGACCGCGGTGCTCGCGATCATCATGAGCACGGCCACCGCGACCACGTCCAGCAGCGGCCGCCGAGTGCCCTCCGACAGCCAGAATCCCCCTGCAAGCACGAAAACCACGCTCCCGTAAGCGAAAGCCCCACTGACCGCGCCGACCCGCGCCGGGACGCGGTCGGGGAACCAGTTCATCACCGTGCCGACGCAGGTCGCGTACACGACTCCCGTGCCGAGCCCACCGAGGACCGAGTAGCCGATGAACATCGTGAGCAGAGTGCTCGCGTGCCCCAAGGTGAACATCCCGGTGGAACAGAGCACCCCGCCGATGATCACCGCCACCGCGGGCGGGAACATCCCGCGCTCACGCAGGCGGGCGACCGGGTACACCGCGCACGCCTGGCACATCGTCCAGATCGCGAAGGAGACGACCACCTCGGGGAACGTCCATCCGTAGGTGGCCATCAAGACCGGTGCGACGACGCCGAAGCCGTATTGCTGGATGCCGGCGGCGAACATCGCGGCCCAGCTGAGCCACAACATCCACGACCGGGGCTTGCCGAGCAGGTCCACGTCGCTTTCGCCGACGCGATACCGGCGGCCGTAGTGGTCTCGCAGAATTCGAGGATCGGGCATGGGTCCCACCCCGCTCACGGCAGATTGTATACAGTATGTAGTCTGGTTATAGCACTCGGCCCGCCGGAAGTCCACGAATTGTCGGGCCCCCTCGTTAGCGTCGGCCGGCATGGACACCACGCCCTTCCGAGCCCGGATCCCGGAGGCCGATCTCGAAGACCTCCGCGACCGGCTCCGTCGCACCCGCTGGCCCGAGGACGAGACCGTCGACGACTGGTCGCAAGGCGTTCCCGCCGCTTACCTGCGCGAACTGTGCTCGTACTGGGCGGACACGTACGACTGGCGGGCCGCGGAGTCCCGGCTCAACGCGTTCCCCCAGTTCCGGTCCGGGATCGACGGGCTCGGCATCCACTATCTGCACGTCCGCTCCCCGCATCCCGGCGCGCTACCGCTGATCCTCACCCATGGCTGGCCGGGTTCGGTCTTCGAATTCCTCGACGTGCTCGGCCCGCTCACCGATCCGGTCGCCCACGGCGGAGACGCGGCGGACGCCTTCCACGTCGTGGTCCCATCCCTGCCCGGGTACGGCTTCAGCGACAAACCCGCCCGCGCCGGCTGGTCGATCCAACGCATCGCCGACGCGTGGATCCGCCTCATGGACGGCCTGGGCTACGAGCGCTTCGGCGCCCAGGGCGGCGATTGGGGCACCAGCATCACCACGCTCATGGCTCGGACGGCGCCGGAGCGCCTGGCCGGGATCCACCTCAATCCCCCGCTGGCCGCGCCGGATCCTGCGACGTTCGGCGACCTGACCGCGTCGGAGCGGAAATCGCTCGACGACCTCGAAAGCGCGAAGGCGGACGGTTCGGGCTACGCGATCCAGCAGGCGACGCGGCCGCAGACGATCGGCTACGCCCTGGCCGATTCGCCGGTCGCGCTGTGCGCGTGGATCGTCGAGAAGTTCCAGGCGTGGACGGATTGCGACGGCCACCCGGAGAACGCGTTGAGCCGGGACGCGATGCTCGACGACATCACGCTCTACTGGCTGACCGGCACCGGCGCCTCGTCCGCCCGCCTGTACTGGGAGAGTTTCGCCGAGGTGTCGAGCTGGTTCTCGGAATCCACAGTGGACACGATCACCGTGCCGACGGGCTGTTCGCTCTTCCCGCGCGAGATCCCGCGCCCGTCCCGCCGCTGGGCCGAACGCCGCTTCACCGACATCCGGTACTGGAACGAGCTGGACCGGGGCGGCCACTTCGGGGCCTTCGAGCAGCCGGGCGTCTTCACCGAGGAGGTGCGGTCGTTCTTCCGGCTCGTGCGCTGACCGTTGACTGTGACACCGTGTCAGGCTGTCTGGTGGGAGGACCATGTTCAGTATCGGAGATTTCGCCAAGCACGGCCGGGTGTCGGTCCGGATGCTGCGTCACTACGACGCCATCGGGCTGCTGCGGCCCGCCCACGTCGATCCGTTCAGCGGCTACCGGTCCTACACCGGCGACCAGCTGGCCCGGCTCAACCGGGTGATCGCGCTCAAGGACCTCGGCTTCACGCTCACCCAGGTGCAGGAGATCCTCGACGCGGAGATCGGCGTGGACGAGTTGCGCGGGATGCTGCGGCTGCGCCGTGCCGAACTCGAAGCGGCCATCGCGGCCGACGAGGCGCGGCTCAAGGCCGTCGAAGCGAGGCTCCGGTCGATCGAAAGCGAGGGAACCATGCCTTCCGAAGACGTCGTCGTCAAAAGCCTCCCCGCGGTGCGCGTCGCAGAGCTCACCGGGACGGCGAGCGGATACGTGAACGAGGAGATCGGGCCCGTCGTGCAGGGGCTCTACAAGGAACTGTTCGGCGCGCTCGGCCCGATCACGCCGTCCGGACCGCTCATCGCCTACTACGAAGACGATGCCGACGGCGAGCGAGTGCTGATCCACGCCGCCGTCCCGATCTCGGCCGAAACCGATGGCACCGAAGGCTTCTCGACCGTTCGGCTCGCCGAAGTGGCGACCGCGGCGACGATCCTGCACCGGGGCTCGCTGGAGACCGTGCTCTCCAGCTACCAGGCGCTGGCGAAGTGGGTCGACGCGCACGGCTATCGCGCGAACGGCCCGGCGCGGGAGTTCTACCTCGAGTGCCCGGCCGACGGGGACCTGTGGGTCACCGAGCTGCAGCAGCCGATCACCAAGGCCTGATGCTCACGTGGGTCGTGAGTGGCGATTCGGGTTTTTTACCCCAAACCCCCCAAACACCCCCCCCAGGGCCCCCCGCAACACCCCCCCCCCCCACCCGCAACAAAACCGGCCCCCCCCCCCCGCCCC
>NZ_JBIWKX010000027.1:83615-103167 GCF_044765885.1 Amycolatopsis sp. NPDC102389 | reverse complement strand
TTTTTTTTTTTTTTTGGGGGGGGGGGTGGGGGGGGGGGGGGGGGGGGGGGGGGGGTGGGCCGTGGCACCGCCCCCCCCCCCCCCCCCCCCCCCCCCCCCCCCCCCCCCCCCGCCGAAGTCGCCCAGGAAACCCGCCACCGCAGACCGGAACTCATCCGGCGCCTCCAGCCACGGCACGTGCCCCACCCCCTCGAATCGCACCCGGGTCACCAGCGGCAGGGCCTCCTCCAGTGAGTCGACGGCCCACCGCGGCCGGTTGTCCGCCATCCCGTCCACGATCAGCGTCGGCACCCGCAGCGACCGGCAGGCCGAGACGAGCTCCGCCTCCGGCACCGTCCGCATCTCCTCGGTCAGTGCCGCGTTCGCCTCGTAGTTGACCGGAAACCAAGGCGTCGCCATCGCTTCGGCGTGGCGCTCGCCGTCGGTCACGAAATCGGCCGCCCATTGCCGCATCGCGCGTTCGCGGCCCTCCTCGCGGAGCTCCTCACCCATCACCCGTTCGAAGTTCCGCTTGAACTCCGCGTGCCACTCGTGGCCGAGGCCGACACCTGACACGTAGACGAGCGCGCTCACCCGGTCCGGGTGCGCGAGCGCATACAGGAGGCCGAGATGCGCGCCCCACGAATGCCCGAGCACCGGGACACGGTCGAGGCCGTGCCATTCCCGGACGGCGTCGACGTCGGCGACCATCCGTTCGAGTGTGTACGGTCCGCGCGCCTCCGAGCGCCCGGCGCCGCGCTGATCCCACCGGATCAACCGGAATCGCGGACCGAGGTCGAGGGTGCCGAACATGTCCCACAGGCCGGGTCCTCCGTGGCAGCACAGAATCGGTTCGCCCCGGCCGGTCGCCAAGGTCCACAGCTCACGTCCGTCGTCGGTGATCATCCCGGGATTATCCGATAGGCGACGGCGCCCTCGTTGGTTATCTTCCGCGGAATGACGACGTACACGCCGCCGCAGCGGGCGGCCACCCTCGCCGACGCGCCCGCCATCGCGGCGCTGATGCGAGCCTCGGTGCTGGAGTTGTTCCCCCGGTTCTACGACGAGCGACAGACCCTGAGCGCGGCGGAACATATCGCGAGCCTCGACCTGCGGTTGATCGAAGACGGCACCTACTTCGTGCACGAGGCGGACGGCGAGATCGTCGCCTGCGGGGGTTGGAGCAGGCGCAACAAAACGCACGCGGGCGCGGGCGACGCGTCGGACGACGACCGGCCACTCGATCCGGCCACCGAGCCGGCGAGGGTCCGTGCCATGTTCGTCCGCGGCGACTGGACCCGGCGCGGGCTCGGACGCGCGATCCTCGAGTCCTGCCGTCTCGCGGCGAAGGCCGAGGGCTTCACTTCGCTGACACTGACGGCGACCCTGCCCGGTGTCCCGCTGTACCGCTCGTTCGGCTTCACCGAAGTCGAACGGGTGACGGTGACGACGCCCGACGGCATCGGGATCCCAGGCGCCGTGATGGCCAGGGACATCGACCAGCGGGATAGCATCGAAGCATGATCTCCGGGGCCACCGCACTCTCGTTCGTCTTGATCTGCCTGCTCGGCGCGATGGCTCCGGGCCCGGATTTCCTGGTGGTGACCCGCAGCGCGATCCTCGGCGGGCGCAAGGCCGGGATCGCCGCCGGACTCGGCATCGCGCTCGGCGTCTTCGTGTGGGTGGTCGCGATCGCGCTCGGGGTCGCGGCGATCCTCACCGCGTCGGCGATCGCGTTCACCGTGGTGAAGCTGATCGGCGCCGCGTACCTGATCTTCCTCGGCGTCAAGGCGTGGCTGGCGGTGCGCCGCGGCGACTACAGCGAACTCAAGGACAAGGTCGCACCGGTCGTCGTACCCAAGGAGGCGTTCCGGCAGGGCCTGCTCACCAACCTGTTCAACCCGAAGGTCGCGATGTTCTTCCTCGCGCTCATCCCCCAGTTCCTCCCGCATTCGGCCTCGACCGCGCAGACCCTGCAGCTCGCCGTCCTGGCCACCACGGTGGCCGTCGTCTGGACGTTCGTCCTCGCGACGCTGGTCGGTTCGCTGCGGCGGTTCTTCAGCTCCGGCCGGGTGCGTCGCATGATGGACGCGGTGATGGGCACCTTCCTGGTCGGACTCGGCATCCGGGTCGCGGTCCAGAACTGACGAAGGCGCCCATCGCACGACGTCAGAGCGATTCGACGGCGAGACGCGTACCTTCGACGCGGGCCGCGATCTTGGCGAACGCGATGTCCCGCGACGTCGAGGTGTCGTCGGCGAACGGGGAGAATCCGCAGTCGTCACAGGTCCCCAGCCGGTCCGGCGGGAGGTACCGCGCCGCTCGAAGCACCCTGTCCCGGACCTCTTCGGCGGTTTCGACCCGCGGGTCGATCGGGTCGGTCACGCCGATGAAGACCCGCTGGTCCGGCCGCGCGTGCTCGGCGATCACCCGCAGTGCCCGCTCGGGATCCGGCTCACTCGCGAGCTGGACGTACACGTTGCCCACCCTCAACTGGAACAACGTCGGCAGCAACCCGGCATAGTCGACATCGAGGCTGTGCACGGAGTCCTGGTCCCCACCGGGACAGGTGTGCACACCGATCTTCTTCCGCTCCTCCTCGGAGAAACGGTCCAGCACCGCGTTATTCAAGTCCACAAAGGACCGAAGCAGGCCGCCGGACGGATCGAGCTTCAGCGACAACCTGCCTTCGGTGAAGTCGATCTGGACGCTGTCCGCGCCCGCGTCGAGACTGCGGCGGATATCGGCCTCGGCCTCGTTCACCAGGTCGGCGATGAACTGTTCTCTGTCATATCCGGCCAATTCCTCACCGGGATAGACGAGACTGATCGCCGAAGCCGCGATCACCGCCTGCTTGACCGGTTTGGTCGCGTACTTCTTGGCCTCGCGCAGATAGGCATCGGCATAGGTCTGATAGCGGAACGGTCCAGCGGTGAGCCTCGGAAGCTGCCGGGTGTGCCCGTCGGCGAACGGGATCACGACGCCGTCCGGCGCCAGGGAAGTGAGGCCCGCCAAAGGATACGTGGCGAAACTCGGCTTACCCTGCTCCCCATCGGTGATGACCGGGGAGCCGGTCTCCTCCAGGCGGCCGATGGTGTCCACGAGGGCTTTTTCGCGTAGCTCGCCGAGCCCGTCGGCGTCGAGCCGCCCGGCCGCGTGCTCGGCTAGCCCCTCGATGAGATAGCCGGGACGGGGAATACTGCCGATCGGTTCGGTGGGCATGGTCATCGCTCGTGTCCTCCCAGATGGCGCAACCGCGGCCACCGTGGCCACAGGCGTGGAAACTATCGAGATCCCTGCTCTTTGACGATCTTTCGACGTGCCGAAACCCCAAATGGCGCAACCATTCGACCGAATGGGAGCGTTGCTCGCCGAGCCGTATAGATCGTTATACGAAAGAGGGCGAAATTCGATGCTTATCCGGCCCTGCTCCTGGGTATTCCGTGGTTGTCGACGGCCGGGGCGCGCCGAAGGAGAAACCGATGCTGAGCCACCACGATCGGCAGGAACTGGAGAAGATCGAGCGCTGGTTCGAGCTCACGGAGCCGGCACTGGCCGCCCGGCTGCGCTCCGGCAGGCCCGCCCGGCCCCCACTCCTCCGCTTGGCCCTCCTCCTGAGCCTCGACATCACCGCGGGATTGTTGATGCTGCTGGGCGTGATACTGAACAGCCCGGCCCTGTTGCTGACCGGGATGATCACCGTGACCACGGCGGTGATCGTTCATCTGTCCCGGTTCGGGCGCGACTGATCGTCTTCCCCGCCACCGGTAGAGTTCGGGCGATACGTCCGGTTCACTGGGAGGAAGACGCATGCGGTTCATGATCATCATCAAGGCGGACGAGGATTCCGAAGCCGGGAAGATGCCGCCGATGGAGGCTTTGACCGCCATGGCGAAGTTCAACCAGGACATGCTCGACGCCGGGGTGCTGGTGGGCGGCGAGGGCCTGCAGGAGAGCTCGAAGGGCGCGCGGGTCACACTCGGCCCGGCCGGGGCCACCGTCACCGACGGCCCGTTCACGGAGGCCAAGGAACTCGTCGGCGGCTTCTGGATCGTCGATGTCCCGTCGCGCGCCGAAGCGATCGAGTGGGCGAAGCGCTGCCCCACTCCCCCGACCGGCGACACCGTGCTCGAGATCCGCAAGATCCTCGAAGCCGAGGATTTCGGTGAGAACTTCACGCCAGAGCTGCAGGACAACGAGCAGCGCATGCGCGACGAAATCGCGGAACGGTCTTAAGCTCGGCTGATGGTCGTCCGGGAGTGGGTGCTTCACGTCGACCTCGACCAGTTCATCGCCGCGGTCGAGGTCTCCCGGCGACCTGAGCTGCGCGGCAAACCCGTGGTCGTCGGCGGCACCGGCGATCCGGCCGAACGGGCCGTGGTGGCGACGGCTTCGTACGAGGCGCGGGAATTCGGCATCCGGTCCGGGATGCCGTTGCGCACCGCCGCCAAACGCTGCCCTGACGCGATCTTCCTGGCCACGGACGCACCCGCGTACCAAGAAGTCTCCGATCGGGTGATGGCGACACTGCGGGAATTCCCGGTGGTCGTCGAAGTGCTCGGCTGGGACGAAGCGTTCCTCGGTGTCACCACCGAGGATCCCGAAGCGCTCGCCGCCGACATCAGGCGGGAAGTGGCCGAAGAGACCGGGCTCTCCTGCTCCGTCGGCATCGGTGACAACAAGCTGCGCGCCAAACTCGCCACCGGATTCGCCAAACCGGCGGGGATCTTCCGTCTCGTGCAGGACAACTGGTGGGAGGTCATGGCCGAGAAGCCGACGGACGCGCTCTGGGGCATCGGCACCAAGACCACGAAGAAGCTCGCCGAGGCCGGCTACCACACCGTGCTGGAACTGGCCGGCGCCGATCCGGCGGATCTCGCCGCCCGGTTCGGCCCGAAGCTCGGCCCGTGGTACCGGATCCTCGCCGGAGGACTCGGCGACGCCGAGGTCACCGCGACCCCTTACGTCGCCCGTTCCCGCAGCCGCGAGACGACCTTTCAGCAGAACCTCACCGATCCCGAGGTCATGGCCGCCGAGGTCGTCGCGCTCGCGAAACGGGTCTCACAGGACGTCGCCGAGGAAGGCAGGCCCGTCGCACGAGTCACGGTCAAGGTCCGGTTCGCCCCGTTCCAGACCCATACGCACAGCGTGACCCTGCCGGCACCGACCTCCGGCGCCGTCGAGATCGAGAAGGCGGCGCTGGCCGTGCTCGGCATGTTCGATCTCGGCAGACCGGTCCGGCTACTGGGTGTCCGCGCCGAATTCCCGGCGCCTTGACAGCGCTCGCGGCGCTTTGCCATTCTGGTTCCGGGCCGAGAGGCGCTGCGACGGATTTCTTCCGCCACGCTCGGCCCGCCGCGAAGACGTAAGGGCGCCTCCCACTGTGGAGGTGCCTTTCTTGCGTCAGAACCCTTTTCCGGCCTTCGTCGTCGAGGCCGTGCGCTGAACTCCCGCACTGACACCGTCCTTCACGCCACCGGCGAGAAGGACCGCTCCGCCCTGCCTTCCTTGATGAATGGAGAACCAGTGAGCCCCACCCTGACCAAGGTCAACGGGATCGAATTCGCCGTCGCCGACCTTTCCCTCGCCGAGGCCGGCCGCAAGCAGCTGCGCCTCGCCGAGGTCGAGATGCCCGGCTTGATGGCGCTGCGCCGCGAATACGCCGACTCGCAGCCGCTGAAGGGCGCGCGGGTCGCGGGTTCGCTGCACATGACCGTCCAGACCGCGGTGCTGATCGAGACGCTCGTCGCGCTCGGCGCCGAGGTGCGCTGGGTGTCCTGCAACATCTTCTCCACGCAGGACGAGGCGGCCGCGGCCGTCGTCGTCGGCCCGGAGGGCACCGTCGAGAAGCCGTCGGGTTCGCCGGTGTTCGCGTGGAAGGGTGAGACGCTCGCCGAGTACTGGTGGTGCACCGACCAACTCTTCGACTTCGGCGACGGCCGCCTCCCGAACATGATCCTGGACGACGGTGGCGACGCGACCCTCCTGATCCACAAGGGTGTCGAATTCGAGGCCGCCGGCGCCGTTCCGCAGGCGACCGAGGAAGACCCCGAGGAGTACCACCTCGTGCTGGAAACCCTGCGGGAAAGCCTCGGCCGCGACACCGGCCGGTTCACCCGCATCGCCAAGGAGGTCCGCGGGGTCACCGAGGAGACCACCAACGGCGTCAAGCGGCTGTACAAGCTCGCCAAGGAAGGCGAGCTGCTCTTCCCGGCGATGAACGTGAACGACTCCGTGACGAAGTCGAAGTTCGACAACAAGTACGGCATCCGCCACTCGCTCATCGACGGTCTCAACCGCGGCACCGACGTGATGATCGCGGGCAAGGTCGCGGTCGTCTGCGGCTACGGCGACGTCGGCAAGGGCGCGGTGGAATCGCTACGCGGCCAGGGCGCCCGCGTGGTCGTCACCGAGATCGACCCGATCTGCGCGCTGCAGGCGGCGATGGAGGGCCTCGACGTCGTCGAACTCGACGACGTCGTCGCGCGCGGCGACATCTTCATCACCACCACCGGCAACTTCGACATCATCATGGCCGACCAGATGGCCAAGATGAAGCACAACGCGATCGTCGCGAACGTCGGCCACTTCGACAACGAGATCGACATGGCCGGGCTCGCGAAGATCCCGGGCATCCGGAAGATCGAGATCAAACCGCAGGTGCACGAGTGGGTCTTCCCCGCGACGACCGACCGCGAGGCGCACTCGATCATCGTGCTGTCCGAGGGCAGGCTGATGAACCTCGGGAACGCCACCGGTCACCCGAGCTTCGTGATGTCGAACTCCTTCACGAACCAGACGATCGCCCAGATCGAGCTGTTCACGAAGCCCGGCGAATACGCCACCGACGTCCACGTGCTGCCGAAGCACCTCGACGAGAAGGTGGCCCGGCTGCACCTCGACGCGCTGGGCGTCCGGCTGACCAAGCTGACCAAGCGTCAGGCCGAGTACATCGGCGTGGACGTCGAGGGTCCGTACAAACTGGACCACTACCGGTACTGAGCCCTTCACACCTCGTGAGTGGTAAGGACGGTTAGAACCGCCCTTGCCACTCACGAGGCTGGGCAGCCGCTAGGCCGAATGCGTGAGAACTTCGGCCGGATGGACCTGTTTCCGGCGAAATGGAGGCGGGAATCCCTTGCGTAGCCACAACCCGGCAGCACTCGGGCCGGGCGACTACGAAGGAGAAGGTGTTCCCGTTGATCATTCTCGGCGTCATCCTGATCGTCGTCGGTGTCATCGCCAGCATCCCCGTCCTGTACTCGATCGGGATCGCGCTGGCGGTCATCGGCATCATTTTGGCCGTTCTCGGGAACACCGGGAAGGCCGTCGGCGGCCGCGCCCACTGGTACTGAGCACCGGACCGAAACCGGTACCCGGCCCCCGGTACCGGCGCCGAAACAGCCCGGGCACCCGGCGTTCCCCTCACGCCGGGTGCCCGGGCTGTTTCCGTCCTCCGTCCGCCGGGTATCCGCCCCGGACAAGGAGAAGGAGGGAGAGCCGATGGCAGGAACCGACCCGCGCCCGTACTTGACGGAGGCGAGGTACCCGTGCGGACGCGACGAACTCCTGCGGGCCGCCGCCGCGGCCGGTGCGGGCGACGACGTCCTGGGCCCCTTGGGCACGTTGCCGGCCCGCGACTACGCGGACGGGGACGGCGTATGGGAGGCCGTCCGGTCCTGCAACGGGGCGCCGATCCACGACACCGCCAAGGAAGCACCGTGAAATGAAGGGGTCCCCCGGCTCCGAGGGGGAGGGAGAGCCGGAGGACCCCGTCATAGTTAACACATTCGCGGCCGTGATGTACACGAACGCCCACACCTTCGAGTGGCAATCGGTCTCGATCACCCGAATCGGGCCGGACTAGTGTATTGGCCGCCGGTCAAGAAGCCCGCAGCAGCAGCTCGGCCGATACTTCCGCGCACGAGCAGCCCCCGTCGACGTCGAAGCAGTCGACCGTCAGCGTGTGCCGGGCGAAGTCGAGGTCGACGCAGCCGTCTTCGCTGCATTCGGTGAAACCGGCGTCGAGGTGGACCACCAGCGTGCCGTGGCAGTGGTCGAGTCCGCCGGCGCAGAACGCGCACTCCATGCTCATACCGCCTCCCGCGATCAGAAAAGTCTCCTCGATTGCCTTACTACCACCGAGGGACGACAGATCCCGGCATACGCGCGGCGTGTCGCGGCACCCGGCGGGGTGACACCGGGCACAACCGTCCACAAAGGAGAGTCAAGCGCTCTTCGGGGTTCGCTTGCCGGACGCGGGTTTCTTCGCGGCGGTGGCTTTCTTGGCCGTCGAAGGCTTCCTGCTCTTCTTGGCCTCGCTCACGCTGGCCTGCAAGGCCTCCATGAGGTCGACCACGTCTGCCTTCGCGCCGACGGCCTTCGGTTTCGTCGTCTCGCTCCCCGCGGCCTTGGCCTCGATCATGGCCTCCAGCGCCTCACGGTAGGAATCGGTGTACTTCTCCTGCTCGAACACCGGCTCCGAAAGCGAGTCGATCAGCGAACCCGCCATCGTCAGTTCCTGTGGCCGCACCTGCGGCGGATCGTCGTGCAGGAACCCGAAGTCCGGGACGCGGACCTCGTCGGGCCACAGCATCGTCGTCATCGTCAGGACGTCGCTGTGCACCCGCAGGATCGCGAGCGTCTCGCGCTGCCGGATGGCGACCTTCGCGACCGCCACGTGGCTCGCCTTCTCCAGCGCGTCACGCAGGACCACGTACGGCTTGACGGCGTTCTTCTGCGGCTCGAGGTAGTAGGTCTTGTCGAAATGGATCGGATCGATGGACTCCAGCGGCACGAACTCGAGCACGTCGATCGCCCGTGACGACGCCAGCGGCAGCTCGGACATGTCCTCGTCGGTGAGCACGACCATCTCGCCGTCGGGCAGTTCGTAGCCCTTCGCGATCTCGGCGTAGGGCACTTCCTCGCCGTCGATCGTGCAGAACCGCTTGTACTGGATGCGGCCGCCGTCGGCCTCGTGCACCTGGCGCAGCGAGACGTTCTTGCTCTCGGTGGCCGCGTAGAGCTGGATCGGGATGCTCACCAGCCCGAAGGACACCGAGCCCTTCCACATCGAACGCATCGAGCCGCACCTCCGCTGCCGTCACCGACCGTACTCACGCACGGTGACCACGGTAGCCCGAAACGGCGCACCGCGACAGTCCCGCGCACTCGGACGCGGGACCATCGCGGCCTCGGAATCAGGCCTCGGCCAGGTACTTCTCCGCTTTCGCGGGGTCGAGGAACCAGTGCTGGAAGTCGGTGGGATCGGAGAAACCGTTCGCGAACCGCTTCGCCACGGCGGGGTTCTCCCCCGCCGCGCCGATGATCTGGAGGACGTGCGGGGGCGGCGGCTGCAGCATCGCGTTGGTCCAGGTCGTGACGTGCTGGGCGTACTCCCAGTACTTCTCGAACGCCGCGGACATCCACTCCTCGTCGAACGGCTTGTCCCCGCGTTCGAGGATCGAGTCCAGATAGGACGCCGCGCAGTGGCTCGCGTTGTTGGAGCCCTGGCCGGTGATCGGGTCGTTGGCCACCACGACGTCGGCCATGCCGAGCACCGCGGTCCCCGAGCCCAGTTTGCCGACCGCGTTCCGCACGACCGGGGTGTACCCGCCCGCCAGCGTCGCCTTGTCGTCGGTCAGCACGGCGTTGCGCGAGCGCTCGTACTCCCACGGGAGGAACTGCTTCATCAGCGACAGGATCCGGTCGAGGTGCTGCTGGGGCGACGGCCGGTCGTTCCAGCAGTCGAGCGGGCCACCGGGGATGCCTTCGAAGAACAGGATGTCGCAGTTCCCGCTCAGCGTGTACGCGGGGATCATGAACAGTTCACCCACGCCGGGGATGATGTTGAACCGCACCGCCGCCTTGTCCGGGTGCTCGGGCCGGCGCTCCAGACCGTGCACGTACGCCAGCGAGAGCGCGCGCTGCGGTTCGGTGTACGGCGAACGCTCCGGGATCCGGTCGAACAGCTGGACCAGCTCGCCCTTGCCCGCCGCGATGACCACCAGGTCGTACAGCTTCGCCAGCGGCGCCAGATCCGAGGTGGTGACGCCGTGGATGACGACCTTGCCGCCGCGGTCCTCCACCAGCTCCAGCCAGGCCGCCATCTTCACCCGCTGGTCCACCGACTGCGCGTAGTGCTCCAGCGGCCCGAACCAGTCGAGCACGCGGCTGGAGTCCGGTCCCGCGATCGACACACCGAGTCCCTCGACCCGGACGGTCTCGTCCTCCCACAGATTCAGCTTGTGGTCCCGCTCGTGCTGCAAAGCGGAGTGGAACATGCACTGGGTCGACATCACCTTGCCGGACCGGATCTCGTCCGGCGTCCGCGCCGACATCACCGTGACGTCATAGTCGTGGGACAGCAGGCTCAAGGCCAGCTGCAATCCGGACTGCCCGGCACCGACGATCAGAACCTTGCGCATCCTCGACGTTCCTCCCAGAACCGTTCAGCTGAGTGAAGCGAACTCGCGGCCAGGTCCGGAGACCACCGCGAGAGACAGCGTGTGCGACACCAGTTCCCGCAGCGTCGCGACCGCGGACTTCGGGTCGCGGGCGTCGCAGGTGACCAGCGGGATGTCCGGGGACAGCGCCAGCGCGTCGCGCACCTCTTCGAGGTCGTGCACCGGCATCCCCTCGAACTGGTTGACCGCGACGATGAACGGCAGCTCGGAGTCGTTCTCGAAGTAGTTGATCGCGGCGAACGACTGGTCGATCCGGCTGGTGTCGACCAGCACGACGGCGCCGAGCGCACCTCGCGAAAGGTCGTCCCAGAGGAACCAGAACCGGGCCTGGCCGGGGGTGCCGAACAGGTACAGGAGCAGGTCTTCACGCAGGGTGATCCGGCCGAAGTCCATCGCGACCGTGGTGGTGGATTTGGTTCCGGGCGGCACCAGCTCGTCGACCCCGGCCCCGGCCTCGGTCATCCAGGCCTCGTTGCTCAGGGGCGGGACCTCGGAGACGGAGCCGACGAACGTCGTCTTGCCCACGCCGAATCCACCGGCGACCACGATCTTGGCGGAGATGGCGAGAAGATCGGCGTCAGACCGGGAGGCGCTTGAGTCCATCGAGGATCCTCTCGAGCACGTTCGTATCGTGGTTGTAGGCGTGGGCCGTCGGGTGCACGAAGACGGCACCTTGGGTGGCGAGGTCGCCGATGAGCACACGGACCACACCCAGTGGCAGATCCAGTCCCACCGAAAGCTCGGCGATCGACGAGCGTTCGCGGGCGCGCTCGTACAGCGAGCGCGATTCGGGCATCAGCGCCTCGGCCAGCGACGGGTCGTAACGCGGGACCGAGATCAGGGTCTCCACCAGCAGCAGCTGGCTGCTCTTCGTCCGGCCGCCGGTCAACGCGTACGGCCGGATTCTGCGGCTGCGCATCTTGACGGGCCGGTCCGGAGATTGGTCGCTGGACACGGTCATCCCTTCCTTCTCCGGATTCTCAGGCCTGCGGCCGTCGGGCGGTCAGGACCTGCCGGAGTCCCGCTCGCACCTCGGGGGTGAGGGCGTGACCGGCGTTGGTGATGAACTGGGTCATTTCGTAGGCGACGACCTTCATGTCGCAGTCCGGCTCGGTGAGCACCGCGAGCCCGGCTTCGGCGCCGATCCCCATGAACAGGAAGTACCCGCGGGTGAGCCGGATGATGATCTGCTCGCAGTTGCCCTTGCCGAACAACGCGGCGCTGTTGCCCGCGAGGCTGAGCAGACCGCTCGCGATGGCGGCGAGCTGCTCGGCGTCGTCACTGGACACCGATTCCGAAGCGGTCAAAGGGAACCCGTCAACGGACATGATCAGCGCGTGGCTGGCGCCGTGCACCTTGCGCACGAAATCGTCGAGCAGCCACGTGAAATCCGTGGTCGCGTCCTGGGCGGTCACTGGGTGTTTCCTCCGGTCTCACGCTCGTGCCGGTCGTCGAGAGCGGCACGCTCGCCGTCGCTGAAGGCATCGAGGTCGGCCAACAGCGCCTCGTGCCCGTCCGCCGCGTCGGCGGGCGGGGTGGTCGGCGGGGCCGGTTCGTCGGGCAAAGTCCTGATACTGCGGGAAACCCGGCGCGGGAGACCGCTGGCCGTGGTGCCGCCGTCGGCGGGCGGCTGGAAGGCCGTGCGCGGACGCGGGCTGGGCTTCCGGTCGGGTTCCGGTTCCGCCGCGGGGGCCGGGCGGCGCCTCGGCAGCCCGGACGGCGTCGCGACCGGGTCGCCCACGGGCGCGCCGTTGGTGATCCTCGCCTGCGGCAGCACGACGGTCTGCGAACCGGACCACTGCTTTTCGGCCAGTTCCGAGACCACCGGCACCGGCAGCAGCACGGTGGCGACCGTGCCGTGCGGGGTGCGACGGTCGAGCTTGACGGTGATCTCGTGCCGGTCGGCGAGCCTGCCGACGACCGCGAGTCCCATATGCCGCACGGAGTCGTCGTCGAGCACCGGCCCCGCCGCCAGTCGCTCGTTCAGCGCCGCGAGGCGTTCGGGCGGCATGCCGATGCCCTCGTCCTCGATCCGGATCAGCACGCTTCCCTGCTCGGTGAGGTGCGCGCTGACACTGACCGGAGAGCTCGGCGACGACTGGTTCGCCGCGTTGTCGAACAGTTCCGCGAGGATCCGGCTGACGTCCTCGGCGGCGAAACCGACGACGCCGAGCGAAACGACGCGGCCGATCGTGATCCGCGAGTAGTGGTCGATCGACGACATCGCCGCCCGCATCACGTCGAGCACGGACGAGATCCCGGCGGTCGTGTCGTCGGCGTCCCGGCCGGCGAGCACGCGCAGGTTCTCGGCGTTGCGCCGCAACCGGGTCGCGAGGTGGTCGAGCCGGTAGAGCTCGGCGAGACGGTCGGAGTTCTCCTCCCCCGCCTCCATCGTCTCCAGCTGGGCCAGCAGCTGGTCGAGCAGATTGAGGTCGCGCAGCGCGACATTGGAGCAGACGCCCGCGAGCGCACCGGCGTCCGGCGCGTCCACGGCGGGCCGTTGTTCCACCGCCGGTTCGACCGGCGGAGCCGACGGAGCGTGCCTGGGCGGTGCGGCGAGGAACTGCGCCGCGGCGACCCTGGAACGGTCCAGAAGAACCCGTGAGCGGTCAAGCAAGCCTCGAGCCCGCGTCACCATGTGCTTCCACTTCTTTCTCTTCGCCTACCCGGACCCGTGTCGCACTCCCCAGCACAACGACGGCCATGCAAGCAGAAGTCACTATCCGTGTCCACAGTCGGTTTCCGTTCAACCGCTGGCAGTGACCTGGTCACGAACGCGTTACGGCTGGTGAGCGACGCGCGCTAGGCCATTCGGCTGCATCTTGCGTGTCGCACGCCACGGGTGATGTCCGAAAAGTGCGGAGTACGCATAAATTTGCGCGCCCCGCAACTTTTGCCTACTGTGGCCGTCGTGACCTTGGACCCTGCCGCCCCACTCGGACTGCGCGAACGCAAGAAGCGCGCGGCCCGGCGCGCGATGAGCGAGGCAGCGCTCAAGCTCGCCCTGGAGAAGGGCGTCGACCAGGTCCGCGTCGAAGACATCGCCAATGCCGTCGGGGTCTCCCCCCGCACGTTCAACAACTACTTCTCCAGCAAAGAGGAGGCGATCTGCTCGTTCATCGTCGAACGACAGGAACGGGTGCGGGAGGCGCTGCGCGACCGGCCACCGGAGGAACCGTTGTGGGACGCGGTCACCGCGGCGACGCTGGAGGCCTACGGGCGTGATGGCGTGCCGAACCGGCAAGCCGTGCTCTTCGCGCGGTCGATGATCACCCACCCGTCTGTGCACGGCGAGTTCCTCAAGGCGCACGCCACCGTCGAACGGGTGCTGGCCGACGCGATCCTGGAGCGGGCGGGCGCGGGCCCGGAAAACGCGTTGAACGCCCGGCTGATGGCGGCCATCGTGGAGGCCGCGGTGAAGACCGCGTTCTTCACCTGGCTGATGAACGAAGGCAGAGATCCCTTCTTCGAGACGATCGAGGTCCTTCTGCGCGAGGCGGCCGCGGGTGTGCCGTCACTCACCGGACCCGAACGGGCGAAGAAACCGAAGAAGAAGTAACACCCTACCCACCACTGGGGAGAAACCGTTGTGCTGACGAAGTTGTTGCGCATTCACCTGCGCCCGTACCGGCGAGACCTGTGGCTGATCGTGCTGCTGCAGTTCGTCCAGACCCTCGCCGGGCTCTACCTCCCCACGCTGAACGCCGACATCATCGACTCCGGCGTGGTCAAGGGCGACATCGACTACATCCTCGGTGTCGGCGGCGTCATGCTGCTGGTGTCGCTGGTGCAGATCGCCTGTTCGATCGGCGCCGTCTACTTCGGCGCCCGCACCGCGATGGCGGTCGGCCGTGACGTCCGCGGCGCGATCTTCCACCGGGTCCAGGACTTCTCCGCCCGCGAGGTCGGCCAGTTCGGGACGCCGTCCCTGATCACCCGCACGACCAACGACGTCCAGCAGGTGCAGATGCTGACGTTGATGGCGTTCACCCTGATGGTGTCCGCGCCCATCATGTGCTTCGGCGGCATCATCATGGCGCTGAACCAGGACGTCACCCTTTCGTGGCTGCTGGTGCTCGCGGTGCCGATCCTCGGTGTCTCGGTCGGGGTCATCATCGCGAAGATGCGGCCGGCGTTCCGGCTGATGCAGGAGCGCATCGACAAGATCAACCAGATCCTGCGCGAGCAGATCATGGGCATCCGCGTGATCCGCGCGTTCGTCAAGGACACCCACGAGCGGCGGCGGTTCACCAAGGCCAACACCGAACTGCTGGACGTCTCGCTGATAGTCGGCAGGCTGATGGCCCTGATGTTCCCCATCGTCATGCTCGTGATGAACGCCTCCAGCGTCGCCGTGCTGTGGTTCGGCGGGCTGCGCATCGACGACGGCAGCATGCAGATCGGCGCGCTCACCGCGTTCCTGTCGTACCTGATGCAGATCCTGATGGCGGTCATGATGGCCACCTTCATGTTCATGATGGTGCCCCGCGCCGAGGTCAGCGCAGAGCGCATCACCGAAGTGCTCGACACGCACACCAGCGTCGTCCTCCCGGCGAACCCGATCAGCCCCGGCGAGGTGCGCGGACGGCTCGAACTGTCCGATGTGGAGTTCCGCTACCCCGGTGCGGAAAAGCCGGTGCTGCAGGAGATCTCACTGCTGGCCCTGCCCGGTGAGACCACCGCGATCATCGGCAGCACCGGCAGCGGGAAGACCACGCTGCTCAACCTGATCCCCCGGCTGATGGACGCCACCGACGGCTCGGTACGCGTCGACGGTGTCGACGTCCGGGAACTGGATTCGACCGTGCTGTCCGACGCCGTCGGGCTGGTGCCGCAGAAACCGTACCTGTTCGCCGGAACGGTCGCGAGCAACCTTCGCTACGGCAAGGCCGACGCCACCGACGAGGAGCTCTGGCACGCGCTGGAGGTGGCGCAGGGCAAGGACTTCGTCGAACGGATGCCCGAAGGGCTGAACTCCCCCATCGCCCAGGGCGGGACCAACGTCTCGGGCGGGCAGCGGCAGCGGCTCGCGATCGCCCGGATGCTGGTACGGCGTCCAGAGATCTATCTCTTCGACGATTCGTTCTCGGCACTCGACTACGCGACCGACGCCGCGCTACGGCGGGCGCTCGTCGCCGAGACCGCCGAAGCGACAGTGGTCATCGTCGCGCAGCGGGTCAGCACGATCCGCAACGCGGACCGCATCGTCGTGCTCGACGAAGGCCGCGTCGTCGGCAGCGGTACGCATACCGAACTCATGGACGGCAACGAAACCTATCGGGAGATCGTGCTGTCCCAGCTGACCGAGCAGGAGGCCGCCTGATGAGCGCGCCCGAGTCCACCACAGACACGGCGAAGGCCAAACCCGTGGGCGAGCGCGCGAGCGCGGCACGGGGACCCGGCCCCGGCGGAGGCGGTTTCGGCCGCGGCCCCGCCGCCTTCATGGGCGGGCAGTCCGCCGAGAAGGCCCTGGACTTCAAGGGATCCTTGAAACGGCTGCTGCGGCTGCTCCAGCCGCAGCGCGCCATGCTGTACGGCATCCTGCTGTTCGGCGTCGCCAGTGTCGCGCTGAGCGTGATCGGGCCGAAGATCCTCGGCATGGCGACGGACCTCATCTTCGCCGGCGTCGTCGCGAAGGACATGCCTCCGAGCCTCAGCAAAGAACAGGTCATCGCCGGCCTGCGGGCGGAAGGCAACAACACCCTCGCCGACCTCTTCTCGGGGATCGACTTCGTCCCGGGCCAGCGCATCGACCTCGACGCCGTCGGCCAGGTTCTGTTGTGGGTGCTGCTGCTCTACATCGTGGCGTCGTTCTTCTCCCTTCTGCAGGCGAGGCTGACGACGAACCTGGTCCAGCGGGCGGTGTTCGACCTACGCGAGCGGATCGAGGAGAAGTTCGCCAAGCTCCCGCTGAGCTACTTCGACCGCCAGCCACGCGGTGAGGTGCTGAGCCGGGCGACCAACGACATCGACAATCTCGCGTTGTCGCTGCAACAGACCCTTTCGCAGATCGTGTCGTCGTTGCTGATGGTCATCGGCGTGCTCGTGATGATGTTCGTGATCTCGCCGGTGCTGGCGCTGGTCGCGCTGCTTTCCGTGCCGGCGTCGGTGATCGTCGCGGCCAAGATCGGCAAGAAGGCGCAGCCGCAGTTCATCAAGCAGTGGTCCACGACCGGACGGCTCAACGCGCATATCGAGGAGATGTACACCGGGCACTCGCTGGTCAAGGTGTTCGGCCGCCGCGAGGAGGCCGAAGAGGTCTTCCGCGAGCACAACGACACGCTCTACGGCGCGAGCTTCAAGGCACAGTTCATCTCGGGCACCATCCAGCCCGCGATGATGTTCATCGGCAACCTGAGCTACGTGCTGGTCGCCGTGATCGGCGCGCTGCGGGTGGCGTCCGGGACGCTGTCGCTCGGCGACGTCCAGGCGTTCATCCAGTACTCCCGGCAGTTCAGCCAGCCGGTCACCCAGATCGCCAGTATGGCGAACCTGCTGCAGTCCGGGATCGCGTCCGCGGAGCGGGTCTTCGCGCTGCTCGACGCGGACGAGCAGGAGCCCGAGCCCGCCGAACCCGCGAAGGTCGAGCAGGTACGGGGTCAGGTCGAGTTCGAGCACGTGTCGTTCCGGTACGCCGAGGACACGCCGCTCATCGAGGACCTGTCGCTCACCGTCGAACCGGGGCACACCGTCGCCATCGTCGGCCCGACCGGCGCGGGCAAGACCACGCTGGTCAACCTGCTCATGCGGTTCTACGAACTCGACGGCGGCAGGATCACCCTCGACGGCGTGGACATCGCCGGGATGGACCGTGAGGACCTACGCTCCAAGACCGGCATGGTGCTGCAGGACGCGTGGTTGTTCGGCGGCACGATCGCGGAGAACATCGCCTACGGTTCCGCGGGCGCCACGCACGAGGAGATCGTCGCGGCGGCCAAGGCGACCCACGTCGACCGGTTCGTCCGCACCCTTCCGGACGGCTACGACACGGTGATCGACGACGAGGGCGGCACGGTCAGTACCGGCGAGAAACAGCTGATCACCGTCGCGCGGGCCTTCCTGGCGAAGCCCGCGATCCTCATCCTCGACGAAGCCACCAGTTCGGTCGACACGCGGACCGAAGTCCTGATCCAGCGGGCGATGAATTCGCTGCGCGAGGGGCGGACGAGTTTCGTCATCGCGCACCGGCTCTCCACCATCCGCGACGCGGACGTCATCCTGGTGATGGAGAACGGATCGATCGTCGAACAGGGCGACCACGAAACACTGCTGCTCACCGGTGGTGCGTACTCCCGGCTCTATGCCGCCCAGTTCGCGGAGGCGCTGGCCGAAACCGACTGAACGCATCGGTATCGAAGGCCCCTTTTTCTACTTTTACCGTGGGAAAAGGGGCCTTCGGCGCACGTAAGGACCGTGAACGGCGCTAGGCTTGCGTGACCCGATCCGGAGAGGGGTGCGCTGGCCGACCATGGCGGAGAAACTCGGCGAATACCGCCGTAAGCGCAGACCGGGGCGAACTCCCGAACCCCTTCCGGATCGCGACGGGACGACCGGGGCCGACGATCTCTTCGTCATCCAGGAACACCACGCGAGCAGCCTGCACTGGGACATCCGCCTCGAACGGGACGGAGTCCTGGTCTCCTGGGCGGTGCCGAAGGGCCTGCCGATG
Organism: Amycolatopsis sp. NPDC102389; assembly: GCF_044765885.1. Classification (NCBI taxonomy): domain Bacteria; kingdom Bacillati; phylum Actinomycetota; class Actinomycetes; order Pseudonocardiales; family Pseudonocardiaceae; genus Amycolatopsis; species Amycolatopsis sp. NPDC102389. The sequence goes on along the minus strand of NZ_JBIWKX010000027.1, from coordinate 85,053 downwards.
TCGCCGGACCAAGAACGCCTCGCCGTGCACACCGAAGACCACCCGATGGAATACCTCACCTTCGAAGGCGAGATCCCCGCGGGCGAATACGGCGGCGGCACCATGACCATCTGGGACACCGGCCGGTACGAAACGCTGCACTTCAACGACCACAAGGTCGAAGTCGTCTTCCACGGTGAACGGGCGCGCGGGAAATACCTGTTCCTCAATGTGAAGAAGGACGGGAACGATCGCGGCTGGCTGCTCAAACGGCTCGACCCAGCCGATCCCGGCCGGGTGGAACTCCCCTCTTTCCTCGCCCCGATGCTGACCAAACCGGGACGTCTCCCGTCGACCGGCGAAGACCCGGAATGGGCCTACGAATTCGACTGGTCCGGGCGCCGCACGCTGATCCGCGCGTCCGGGGGCCGGATCACCGCCTACGACGATTCAGGCGACGACGTCACCGGCCTGTATCCCGAATTCCGCGGCCTCGGCGAACAACTCGGTGCCACGGAAGCCTTTCTCGACGGGGAAATCGTCGTCTTCGACGGTGGGAAGCCGAGTCCGGAGGGGCTCGGGCACCGCGCGCGGGCGACGAAGAGCTCCGCGAAACGGCTCACCGCCCGTTATCCGGCCTTCTACCTGGTGAACGATCTCCTGCATCTGGACGGCCGTTCCTGTCTCGGGTCGCCCTATGTCGAACGGCGGCAGCTCCTCGACGAACTCGGGCTCGCCGGGCCGCATTGGCAGGTCCCCCGGTACTACCTCGGGGACGGCGGCGCGGTCGCCAGGGCGGCCCGCGAACATGAGCTCGCCGGCATCGTCGCCAAACGCGCCGGCTCCGCGTACCACCCCGGAAGGCGGACCGGTGAGTGGCTTTCCATCACCGGAACCCTCGTGCAGCAGGTGGTACTGGGCGGCTGGCGGCCGGGCGGCGGCAGCCGGGCGGGCACGTTCAGTTCGCTGTTGCTCGGCGTTCCGCACGAGGACGGCTTGCGGTACATCGGAAACTGCGGTGTCGGCTTCGCGGGTGACGAGCTGGCGAAGCTCTCCAAGGAGCTGTTCCGCCTGGAGCGCAAGACATCCCCGTTCCATTCCGTTCCGGACAAACAGGCGCGGGACGCCCGCTGGTCGCGGCCGACCATCGTCGGGGAGGTCGTCTTCGGCGGCTGGACCGACGCGGGCTGCCTGCGCAATCCGCGGTGGCGTGGCCTGCTGCCGGACGTCGCCGCCGACGAGGTCGAAGCCGACGGCTAAATCTATTTTGAGCCGAAGGTCAAACGTGGCTTGTTCTCGGGCAGGCCGATGGTGGGATGAAGGCTCCCTTCGCCGCGTCTAATGCGGTGAAAGAAGCCTTCGGCCCTGGTCAAGCGCGGGTCGTGGGGGGGGGGGGGGGGGGGGGGGGGGCGAGCCCCACCACGCCACAAGCCGGAAGCAGGAACCAAGAAAACACGAA
>NZ_JBIWKX010000027.1:68854-83605 GCF_044765885.1 Amycolatopsis sp. NPDC102389 | reverse complement strand
CTCGCGCCGGTCGCTCCTTCGTGCGATTGCGTCGGCGCCCCGGGGGCCGGGGGGCGGGTTTGGGGTGCTTCTCGCCCCCCCCCCCCCCCCCCCCACCCACGACCCACCCGCACCGACCATGCCACGTTTGCCTTACCTCTCAATAGATACTCACGTCCTCGACGTCCCACCGGACGTCGAGGTCGGCTCCGACTCCGCTGACGTCCAGAATCCGCGACACCAAAGGGGTCTTCACGATCACCGAGAACCTGGGCGACGCCGCGTTGGCCTCCTCGAGTGCCTGCAACCCCGCACAGCTGAGGAATCCGACGCCGGAGAGGTCGAGGATCACGTGCTTTCCTTTGACGCAGGCGCCACTGAGCTCGGTGCGGAAGCGTCCGACGGTCGCCGCGTCGATCTCCCCCACCGCGGTGAGGATGAGGACGCCGTCTTTGCGGCGGCAGGTGCTCACGGCCAGGGGCGGCTGTTCGCCGGGTACGCGCTGGCCAGGCAACATTGGGGGCGCCTCTCTCCAGACCACCAAGTTCCCTCGACGGTACTCAGCGACGGCTGGAGGTCAACCCGGGCTACCTCATTTGAGCCATCCCGGGCGCGAACCTTTACCCATCTTTTGCCATTCCCCGGCGAAGCGCCGGTGCGCGGCCTCGGCGTCGGCGACCGAACGCCCGTGCAGGAGCCCATAGGTGAAAGCGTTTTCGTTCTCGGCGTAGGCGCGGAGGCCGAGGAGCCGCAGAACCTCCCGGCTGACCACGATGTCGTGGTGCTCGCCGAGCGTGCTTTGCACCGCCTTGACGTTCTTTCGCCATTTTCGAAGCTTCTTGCCGGTCACCGGCCGGACCGCGTCCGCCGCGTAGCGGGCTCGCTTGGCCTTCTTGCGCACCCCGTGCAGGGCGGCGTCCTGCTCCGCGCCGGGCTTCAGCCCACTCGCCGCGGCCACGGCCTTGCGCAGCTTCCGCTCCGACCGAGAGACCGCCTTGCGCAGTTCCTTCTTGTCGTCCTTGATCTTCCGCGGTTTTTCGACGAGCTTTTCCAGCGCCCGCAACAGCTTCACATACCGCTTGCTGTCGAGCGCCCGGACGGCGCGCGCCTTGGCCTCTTCGGCCTCGCGCGCGAAATGCCGGGTCATCAGCTGCTCGACGTTACCCAGCACCAGTTCGGCCGGGAGCGCCTTGACCTCGCTGTGAAGGCGTTCGGCCATCACCTCGCTGTCCCTCGCCGGCCCGAGTTCGCCACCGAGCCAGCGGAGTTCCTCGGCGAGCCCGTTCGCGACATCGGCGCCAAGCGAACGGCGAAAGGTCTTCAAACCGCTCCGCAACCGCCTGCTCGCGACCCGCATCTGGTGTACGGCGTCCTCGACGTCCCGGCGGACCCCGATGTCGTTGCGCCGCAGCGCGTCCAGCTGCGCGGCGAGGTAATCCGCCAGCACCGAGCCCGAAGCTCCCCTGGCCGAGGGCACCAGCTCGTCGGTGAGCCGCCGGAGTTTCGACGGCCACCTCGACCGCTCGGCGCCTCCCTCCACGACCGCCTGATCCAGGCTTTGGAGCACCTCGGGATCGGCGCCCGGCGAGAGTTCGATCTCGATCTCCCGCCAGCGGTCGAGGTGCGCCTTGTCCCCGCCCGCCTCGCCGGTGACGACGTCGTCGGTCAACGTCGCGAGCTCGCGACCCTCGGCGTCGAGCAAGGCGTACGACGTGCGCTCGGTACGCAGATGCGCGGCCTGCACGAGCTTGGCGCCGAGGGTGTGCGCCCGGACCAGCCTCGCCAGCGCGCCGGGGACCTTGTCCGGCTTCCCCGCCAGCGGGAGGCGGAGTTCCTCGCGCCTGTCCTCCCCTGCCGGGAGTTTGAGGTGCCAGCCCTCGTCGCTTCCGCCGAGCCTCCGACGCAGCGTGATACCCGCCTGGGCGAGCCGGAAGTCTGAGGTGTCGAAGTACGTGGCGTCGAGGACGTCGACCCTCGGATCGGCCTGGCTCGTCACCGGACCGGCCGGAACCAGCGGCGGGATGGGCCTGTCGGCCGCCAGGTCGTACTTCCGCTCGATCTCCGACTCGGCGACCGGGGCACCACCCTGCGTCTTCGTCACCACGAACTCCTTCTCCTCGGCTACCCGGAAGGATTACCCCGCGAAGAGGCGGCGGGAAACCCCTGGCGGGTCATTCCTCCATCCGGTCGTACCGGTCCGCCCATTCGGCCAGCATTTGCCGTGATCTCTCCTCGGTCAGCGTATCGCTTTCCAACCTCGCGACGAGCGAATAATAGGCTTCGACCGCCACCCGGTCGTCGATGAACACCCCGGCCGCATAGGAATCCGTGTACACCACCGCCGGATGTTCCGTGAATTCCATGATGGTGAACGAATTCTCGATCACCCTGCCCACTTCGTCGCTTTCGGGGACGACGCGAATGGAGCAATAGGGCAGGTTCGCCGAAAGGACGAGGTGGAGCAGTTGCTCGTGCATGATCCGGGGACCGCCGACGACCGACCGCAACGCGCGCTCGTGCACGTAGAACCGGCAGCGCGGCGGACGATCCCGCCGCAGCAACCGCTGCCGTTCCATCCGGGCGTTCACGACCTTGTCCAGCTGGGCCTGGTCGCGGTTGCCGATCAGTTCGAAGGCGGTGCGGGCGTACGGTTCGGTCTGCAGCAGCCCGGGGAGCGTCAACGACTCGTAGCGCACCAGCGTATGCGCGAGGTTTTCCTGGATCTCCAGGGATTTCATCGGGTCGACGAGTTCGTCGAAGTACGGCCGGACCCAGTACAGGTCGCCGCCGGGCTGCGTCAGCTCCAGCAGCAGGTCGCGTTCGGGCTCCGCCTCGCCGCAGGTCGCGAGATACAGCGCCGCGTCCACCACGGACAGCTCGCGCAGCCCTTGCTCCCACCTCGTGACCTTGCTCTGCAACCAGCCGTTACGGCGGCTGACGTCGGCTCCGCTGAAGTGCCTTCGCTGCCGGAACGCCCTCATGCGGTGGCCCAGTTCCCGGGTCCGCGCCGTCGAATCCTTCTCAACCATGCGGGACAAAGTAGGGCCGAACTCCGGCCGCGCGGCGATTGCCACGCGGTGATTCACCTCAAGTGCTGATAACTTGCGCTCGCGCACCTATGCGAAACGCTACTTCGCAAGCGAAGCGCCTTCGCACGCGAAGGGTTCTTTAAAGCTTTATAGCGGAAGAAAGAAAGGAGAGCCAGTTATTCGGAAGTGGATTTCTTGCGGTACCGCAGCCTCAGGGCGGCCCGTGAAGGCCTCCTTGCCTACCCTGAAGGTAGTGAAGGAGGCCTTCACGGACGTCGCGGCGGCAGGGACCCCCAACCGCGCCGGGCGAGCCGAGCCCCCGGGAGTGACCGACACCTGACGCGCGGTTTGAGACTCTGACACCAAACCACCAGGCAAGGTGAACCGAAGTTTCAACCGGAACATCAACGATATGCTTGAACCTCATGAGTCAAGACATCCGAGACTTCGTGACCCCCTCCTGCGATCTGCTCGCACTGGGCGAGCCGACGCACGCGACCCCGGTCTTCGCGGAGGTCCGCAACGAGTTGTTCGCCCAGCTGGTCGACCGCGGCTTCCGCTCGATCGCCCTCGAAACGGATCGCGTGGCCGCGCTCGTCGCGAACGACTTCGTCCAAGACGGCACCGGAACCCTCGACCTCGCGATGAGCGAAGGCTTCTCGCACGTCTTCGGCGGCGTGGAGGCGAACAGGCGACTGATCGCGTGGATGCGCGAGTACAACGAGAACCGGCCTCCCGAGGAGCGCCTTTCGTTCCACGGCTTCGACACCCAGACCGAGAACACGTCCGCGCCCAGCCCGCGGCGCTACCTCGAGCACGCCCGCGATTTCCTGGGGCTCGACGTGGACATCGCCGGCCCGGCGGGCGACGACGAACGCTGGAGCCGCACGGAAGCCGTCATGGACGCGGCTTCCTCACCCGGCGCCACGGCCGATGCCTACCGGCTGCGCGCGATCGCGGCCGAACTGCTCACCGCGCTGCGCGCCCGGAAACCCGAACCGGCCACGGACGAGTGGTCGCGGGCCGAGATCCACCTCATGGCGGGGATCGATCTGCTGCGCTACCACCGGCAATGCGCCGAACCGCTCGAGCCGCACGAGCGATACGCGCCCCTCGTCGCGACCAGGGACGCCTTCATGGCACGGAATCTGCTGGAGATCCGCGCCGCCGAAGCCGGTCGCGGCCGGACGCTGGTCTTCGCCCACAACCTCCATCTGCGCCGCCAGGCGAGCACGATGCGGGTCGCCGGGACGGAGACCACCTGGTTCCCCGCCGGCGCGCTGGTGGCACCGCTGCTCGGCGACCGCTACACCTTCGTCGCGACCGGCCTCGGCCGAAGCGAGGCCATCGGGCTCGAGGAGCCGGAGCCCGACACCTATGAAGGGTTCCTGCAGAAGCACGTCACCACGGCTTGGGGTCTGCTCCCCGCCTCCGATGTCCCGCCCGCCAGCGTCCGGACCGATACCACGCCGCGGCAGGGCTACTTCCCGCTCGACCAAGGGCTCCTGAACGACGCGGACGCGATTCTGCACGTCCGCGGTTAGCCGGCGGACCGGGTGACGCCTCCTGCCCTCTGAAGGCGTCACCCGGCCACGAGTACGCGCCGCCACCCCCAGTTCCGCGAATTCGGGGCGGCGCGAAGTCCGCTCACTCGAGCAGCAGTCAACACACCGTCGCCATAACTTCGCCAAACGCCGCGGCCGTCGTTCCCCCGCCGGGCTATGCCGGAGTCGCCCCGAAGCGGATCTTCGTCAACGCTTCACGAGCCTGATCCCGCTGGCGTCCGCTCTTGTCGACCGCGGAAAGACCTTGGAGCGCACGTAGTTCCCACACCGGGAATCCCAGTTCCCGGAACAGTCCCGCCGCGGTACGGAGGCCTTCGGCGGCTTCGGTCGCGATGCCTTCGTCGGCCCGTAGACGTCCGAAGCTGAGCAAGGCGTATCCGCCGCCCCGGCGGTCTCCGATCTCCCGGAAGGTACCCATCGCCAGGCTAAGGTGCTCGGCGGCGCGACCGTGTTCACCCGCCAGACGCAAGGATTCGCCGAAGCTTCGGTGCGTGTAGGCGGCGGCATGCCGGTGCCCGACGTCCTCGAACAGCTCCAGTGACCGCGAAAGACAGCGCTCGCTCTCCCCCGCGTCGCCGGTTTTCGCGTGGAGATCACCGAGACTCCGGAGGACGTGGGCCTCCCAATGGCGTTCACGCGAGCTTCGCGTGCCGATCAGGGCGCTCGTCAACAGCGCACCGGCCTCGTCCACACGACCGTTCCGTCGCAGGACGTCGGCGTACCGCTTGGCGGACCTGTCGTGCTGCTGCCCGTCCTCGCAATGGAGCGAAAGCAGCAGGCTCGCGTCGAAACACTCCTTCGCCCGGCGGAAGTCGCCGAGGTCGTCCCACAGCGACCCGAACTGGGCCGACGCCATCGCCTGCCCGGCGAGGTCACCACAGTCCCGCAACAGGTCCAGCGCCTCCCGCAGCGCGTGGACCGCCGCACCGGTCCGGCCGGAGTCCGCGTCGACGTCGGCGAGTGCGACGAGTGCGGCCCCGGTGCCCGGCTGATCGCCCACGGAGCGGAACCTGTTCTCCGCCAACGAGAAACAGGTCCTCGCCCGGGCCAGATCCCCCGCGTCGGCGTGGGCGTGCCCGAGCTTCAGCAGTTTCTCCGCCTCCGCCGGGAGATCGAGGCGATCGCGCACGATGCCGAATCCGAGCCAGGCGGGAGAACCGCCGTTCCGGGGGCCGACGAGATCGCTGTAGGCGTCGGCCAGCCGCATGGCCAACCCGGTCCAGCCATGGTTCTTCGCGGTACGGACGGCGAGCGCGAGGTTCGCGGTTTCCGCGGCACGCCAGCCGACCGGGTCGGCCGCGACGCGGTCCGAAACGGCCGCCGGGACGTCGGCGCGCCGTGACGGCGGGTACGCGGCGCCGAGCGCGGCGGAAGCGTGTTCGGCCAGCGCCGCCATGACCGTCAGCGCGCGTTTGAGGGCTCCGGGATCCGGCGGCTCCCGGAGTGCGAGCCGGATCAGCCTTGGTAGCCGGTACCGCACGAAACCCGCTTGATCCGGTTCGGCGTGGAGCAGGTGGTCGTCCACCAGTTCGTCGAGCAGTGCGGCCGCCTCGCGGGACGGACCGCCCAGCATGGCCGTCGCGAACCAGTCGGCGATCTCGGTGGCGCCGGGAAAACCGAGCGACCGCAAGGAATTCCGTTGTCGCGGCGAAAGCTCGGCGAGGGCGTCGGCGAGCACGGGACGGACGGCCAGGTCACCGGCGGCGAGTTCGTCGAGGCGCAGACGCTCGTTCTCCAGGCGGGTCGCGAACTCGGCGACGCTCAACCGGGGCCGTTGCCGCAGCTTCATCCCCGCCGCCCGCACCGCCAGTGGAAGACCGTCGCAGCAGGCCAGCACCCGGCGAACGGCGTCGGGTTCGGCGGACAACCGCGCGGTTCCGGCGACCTCGCCGAGCAGCGTCCGCGAGTCCTCGTCGGACAGGGCACCGACCTCGATCGGCCTGGCGCCGACGAGACCGGCCAGCCGCCGTCGTGTCGTGACGATCGTCGCGCAGGCGGGACCGCTCGGCAGCAACGGCCGCACCTCGGCCTCGGACCGGCCGTTCTCGAGGATCACCAGCAGCCGCCGGTCGGCGGAATGGCTCTGCCACAAGGAGATCAGCCCCGCCCGGTCGGCGGGCAGTTCCGCGTCCGCAAGGCCGAGTGCGCGTAGGAACCCGGCGAGGACGTCGCCGGGTTCACGCAGGTCGGCGACGAGCTGGCCGTCCGGGAACCGCTTGCGCACGCGCCACGCGGCCTGGACGGCCAGCGCGCTCTTCCCCGCTCCCGCCGCGCCGTGCAGCACGATCGGCGCGGGAGTCCGCAGCGCGCGTCCCACGTCTGCCAGTTCTTCCGCCCTGCCGGTGAAATCCGGTGTCGCGGCCGGCAGACGGCACGGCGCACCGCCCGCCGACCAGCCGGTTCCGGAGATCCGGCGGTGGACCGCGAGCAGGTCGTCGCCCGGCGAAACACCGGCGTGCTCCCACAGCGCCCGGCGACACCGGTCGAGTACGGCCAGCGCCGCGTCCCGCCGCCCGAGCCCGTGCAACGCCTCGGCCTGCCACGCGGCGAGCCGTTCGTCACCCGGCCGGGCGGCCAGCTCCGGCCCCAATCGGTCCGCGACCGCCTTGTGGTCACCGGTGGCCAGGTCCAGCTCCACGAGCTTGCCCAGCACCGAACATCGCCGGTCTTCGAGCCACAGCCGGTGTGCCTCCACCAGCGGACCGACCGGAACGTCGGCGAAGGCCCGGCCGCGCCACAACCCCAGCGCCCGTTCGAGCAACGCCCGGCGTTCGTCACCGGTCGCCCCTGCGGCGGCGGCCGTCAGCTCAGAGAAGCCGGTGACGTCCAGCTCTCCTTCGGACACGGTCAGCCGGTAGCCGTTGCGGCCGGATCGCAGCCGCTGCCGCTCGTCGTCCACCGGCACGCCGGGCGACAACGCCTTGCGCAGCTTGGAAACCGCCATCTGCACGACCGCCGCGGCACTCGACGGCGGACCCTGCGGCCAGAGCTCGTCCACGAGGGTGTCCCGGTGGACGAACTCGTTCGGCCGGGTCAAGAGCACCGCGAGCAGCCGACGGGGCTGAGCCGCCGACGGCAGCGGGACCGAGGCCGCGAGGGGGCCGAGCACCTTGAACTCCACGAACCACCTATCACCTGGACGGATGGCCCGAATGTAACCCGGCGCTGTCCCCGAGTCGGCGTTTTCTCACCCGGATGGCCGTCCCCCTTACTTCCCCGTGTGCGCGAGAAGCCTGTCCCGCAACGCGGGCTCGTCCGCGAGCGCGTCGTTCAGTGTGTGCTCCAGCAAGGGTTTGAGGTCCCCGTACGGCCGCTTCGACCAGTCCAGCGGCCCCTGCGGCGGCTCGGGGTCGTACTCGATGACGAACTGGATCGTGCGGGCGATCTCGGCGCCGACGAGCCGTTCGACCAGATGCAGCGCGAGGTCGATCCCCGCCGACACCCCGGCGGCGGTGATCACGTTCCCGTCCTCGACCCAGCGTTCGGCGACCGGTTCCGCGCCGAACGCGCCCAGCAGCTCGCGGAACATCCAGTGCGTCGCGGCTTTGCGGCCCTGCAGCAGGCCGGCCTGCCCCAGCAGCAGCGAACCCGTGCACACCGACGTCACGAGTTCCGCGTTCGCCCCGGCGCTCCGCAGATAGCCGACCAGCTTCTCGTCGGCGAGCGCCTTGAGCGTCGGCGCGGCGCCGCCGGGCACGAGCAGCGCGTATGGCGACGGGACCTCGTCGTAGGTGTGGGTCGCCACGAGCTTCAGCGGGTTATCGGTGGTGACCGGCTCCTTCGTCTCGCCGACCACGACCGTCCGGTACTCCTGCGCGGTGCTCGCCATCCCCTCCAGCACGGTCAGCGGCCCGACCATGTCGAGCGGGGTCATCCCCGGATACACCACGAACGCGATCGTCTTCTTGTCGTCTGTCATGGGACAACGGTGTCGCAGGGGCGGGACCGCGGTGGCCCGGATGTCCGGATTCCTGCGAACAACGTCCGACGGCCGGGCACTACTGGTAGCGTTCGATCATGCCGGGTTCACCCAGACGAGTGTTGATCGTCGGCTACAGCAACGCCGAGTTGCTCGACATCGCCGGTCCGTCGGACGTTCTGGACGCCGCGACCAAACTCGGTGGCAAGCCGGGGTACGAGATCATGCTCGCCAGCGTCGACGGACGCGGTATCCGCTGCGAGTCCGGCCTGACCCTGCAGGCACAGCACCGGCTCGACCAGATCTCCGGCGACTTGGACACGCTGATCGTCGCGGGCGGCACCGGCCACGAGACCGCCGCGGCGGATCCGAGGATGGTCTCCCATGTCCGCAGGCTCGCGCAGCAGAGCCGTCGTGTCGCCTCGGTGTGCACCGGCGCCACCGTGCTCGCCGCGTGCGGCCTGCTCAACGGCCGCCGCGCCACCACCCACTGGCGGTTCGCGAACCGGCTCGCGACGAGCTATCCGCAGGTGAACGTGGACCCGGTGCCGCTGTACGTGCGCGACGGCAACGTCTACACGGCGGCGGGCGTCACCAGCGGGATCGACCTCACCCTCGCGTTCGTCGAGGAGGACCACGGCCCGAGCGTCGCGAGGGAGGTCGCCCGCATGCTCGTGACCTACCTGCAGCGGCCGGGCAACCAGGCGCAGGTGAGCATGTTCCTGTCCGGCCCGCCACCGGAGAACCGGCTGGTCCGCGACATCACCGCGTACGTCGCCGAACACCTCGCCGGTGATCTCGGCACCGCCGTCCTCGCCGAGCGGGCCGGGATCAGCACCCGGCAGCTGACCAGGTTGTTCGACGCGCACCTGAGCACCACGCCCAGCAGGTACGTGCGGGCCGCGAGGACCGAGAACGCGGCGAAACTGTTGTGCGGCACCGAACTTCCGCTCACCTCGATCGCGAGACGATGCGGTTTCGGTTCGACCGAGACGCTGCGCCAAGCCTTCCTCGACCACTTCGACACCCCGCCTTCGGCCTATCGCCGTGTCCACCTCCGGCAGGCGTTCGGCTAGGCCGTGTGCACCACCCGGCGCGCACTGTGGAGGATGTGCGGGTGAACCGCCGCGACCTCTCCGACGACGACACCGGCCCGATTCGCCGGGTAACGGACACCCCGTCCGATCGTTCGCCCGGAACGTCCCGTTCGCCGCGCCCCGAGGGCCCGCGGCGCCCCCGTCCCCCGGCCCAGCGGCCGAGACAGGCCGAACCGGGCAGACGTCGCGCCGCCGAGCCGAAGCCAGAACCCGAACCGGTCGGCCACGGGCACTCGCACGGGCACGGACCGGCGGCGCCCGCGTCGCGCCGGGTACGCCTGCTGCTGATGTGGCTGCTGATCCCGCTCGCCGTCGCGACCGTCGCCGGGATGATCCTGCTCTATCCGTGGGGCAAGGATCCGGTGAAAAGCGCCTTCCCCCAAGGGACCCCGGTGAGCGCGACGATCACCAAGACGATCACCGGACCGTGCCTTGCCGAAGGTCAGGTACAGGTCGGCGAGCCGCCGCCGGACGCGAAACCGTGTCTCACCAGCGAGCTCACGATGACCGACGGCCCCGCGTCCGGGAAGCCGCTGAAGCTGACGCTTCCCATCGAGCCGAGCACGCCGCGATTCGCCGCGGGCGACGACGTGGTGCTGTCCTACAACGGCGGAGACGTCGCGAATCCCGCGTCGTTCCAGATCGTCGACTTCCAGCGTGGTACGCCACTGCTGCTGCTCGCCGGGTTGTTCGCGCTCGCGGTGATCGTGCTGGGCCGTTGGCGGGGGCTCGCCGCGCTGATCGCGCTCGGGCTGAGCTTCCTGGTGCTGGCGCTCTTCGTGCTGCCTTCGATCCTCGCCGGCGAAAGTCCGCTGCTGGTGGCGATCGCGGGCGCCGGCGCGATCATGTTCGTCGCGCTGTACCTGACGCACGGGCTGTCCGCGAGAACCTCGGTGGCGGTGCTGGGCACCCTGGTGAGCCTGGTCCTGATCGGTGTCCTGTCGGCGATCTTCTCGGCCGCCGCGTCGCTGACCGGGCTCGACGACAGCACATCGCAGCTGATCGGCTCACTCGGGCACGGGATCGACGCGCGGGGACTGCTGCTGGCCGGTGTCGTGATCGGCGCGCTCGGTGTGCTGGACGACGTCACGGTGACGCAGACGAGCGCGGTATGGGAACTCCGGCGGGCGAACCCGGCGCTCGGCTGGCGTGAGCTGTACGGCGCGGGCCTGCGGATCGGCCGCGACCACGTCGGCTCGGCGGTCAACACGCTCGTGATGGCGTACGCGGGCGCGGCGCTGCCGGTGCTGCTGTACACGTCGCTTTCCGGGGTCGGGCTCGGCTCGATCCTCGGCGCGGAGGAGATCGCCCAGGAGATCGTGCGGACACTGGCCGGAAGCGTCGGCATCGTCGCGGCGGTCCCGGTCACCACCGTGCTGGCGGCGCTGATCGCCTCGCGAGAGCCCCAAGAGTCCCTGTAGTCACAGCCGCCCCAAAGCGCGAGCCCACCGCGCGATCACGGGCCGGAGTCGGGTACGAAGGGGCCGCACCCGAGGTTCGCCGCGTGATCGGAGGGGCCATGTTCGACGTGTTCGCCGTCCCGAGACAGCTGACCGCCGTCGCGCGGCGCGTGCTCGTCTCGACGTTCGAAGCCGTCGAGGCGGTCCCCAAGATCGCCGCCGCGCTCGACGACGTGCGGGCGACGCTCAAGCACTCGGAGCGGCTGGCGACGTTCGCCGCGGGCGAGTTGCCGGAGATCGTCTACCAGCTGGAGGAGATCAAGACCCGGCTGGAGAAACTGGAGACCCGCACCGAGGCCTCGTGAGTGGTAAGGACGGTTAGAACCCGAATCGCCACTCACGAAAGGTGACCACCAGGCCACCGCCGCGCTTGCCCGCCCCTGCAAGGTGTGAACGTCGAGTTCCCACGGCTGAGCCGAGGGAAGGGGCCCTTCGCGCGCAGTCCGTGAAGGCCTCCTTCCCTACCTTCAGGGTAGGCAAGGGGTCCTTCACGGACTTGCGACCGCCTGCCGCGGCTCAGTCCAGGGTCGCCACGAACCGGCTGACCGCCTCCATCGTGAACCGCTGGATGTACTTCCCGGCGGGCGCCGCCGAGGCCAGCCGGTAGAGCGGCCGCTCCGCCGCCGCGTCGCCGCGCGCCTCCGATTTCAGCTGCGCCACCAGCAGTTCCGAGAACACCAGGCCGTTCGCCTCGGTGTTGTTCAGCAGCGCGTTCGCCAGCTTGCGCAGCTGCAGGATGCCCAGTTCGCGGCCGCCCGCGCCGGAATACACGGCCATGTCGACCTTCGCGACCTTGCGACGCTTGCCCGCGTTGACCAGTAGGCTGACCGTCCGGGTACCGCGCACGTCGCTGATCACCAGGTCGATGCGCTCGGCCGCGGTCAGGTCGATCCGCCGCACGCCCCAGGTCCGCACGATGAGCGTGTCGTCTTCGAGCCACACCCGGCGGCGCAGGTTGTAGAACATGACGTACAGCAGCGGCAGCGCGATCACCCCGGCGACCACGAGCCCGGCGATCTCACCACCGATCAGCCCGGCGATCCCGCCGAACGCGGCCGCGAAGATCACGACGCCGGCGACGCTGGAGCAGCCGCGCTTGCGACGGAGCTTGGGGTCGTCGTGGAACAGCGGGAGACGTTCGGGGGTCTCCGGGGCCCCGGCGGGCTCGGTCATCACACGCCCGTCCCGGCCAGGAACGGGTTTCCCGCCCGCTCTTGGCCGATCGTGGTGGCCGGACCGTGGCCCGGAAGGACGACGGTGTCGTCGGGCAGCGTCATCACCTTGGCGCCGAGGGAGCGCACGAGCTCACCGCCGTCACCGGAAGACCGGCCGATCGAACCGGCGAACAGGCTGTCCCCGGTGAGCACGATCCGGCCGCCCTCGGCGGAGGTCGACCCGAAGACCACCGAGCCGGGGGTGTGCCCCGGTGTGCCGGACACCGTGATCTCCAGCCCGGCCAGCCTCAGCGGGCCATCGACGAGTGGCACGATCCCGTCCTTCCGTTGACCGGCGTCCTGGCCGAGGAGTGGCCGGTCCGCCTCGTGCAGATAGAGAGGTATCCCGTGGCGCGCGCCGACCTCGCCCGCCGAGGCGACGTGATCGGTATGGCCGTGGGTGGCGAGCATCGCGACAGGCGTCAGGCCGTGCTGGGAGAGCGCGGCCTCGAGCGGCTCGGCGACGTCTTCCCCGGGATCGACGATCACGCACTCACCGCCGCCGTCCGGGGCGAGCAGGTAGCAGTTGGCTTCGAGGGGGCCTGCCGGAAAACCGACAACCAGCACGAAACGCCTCCTCAGATCTTCCGCCGAACAGGTGACAGGATGGCCCTGATCACGATCAAGTAAGCCTAGCGGCCCCTGTACGGGGGCCTCACAGCCTGTGCCCATAGACTTCCCCCACCTCAGACGTGTGAACATCGAGTGGAAACCGGGAGGGCGGGTGCCGACCAACCAGCAGCGCCGCGAAGCCGCGAAGCGCAAGCTCGAGCGACAGATCGTGCGACGGGCCGAAAAGGCCAAGCGGCGCAGGATCGTCGGCTCGGTGGCGGTCGTCGGCGTCGTCGCCATCGTGGCGGGCGCGGTGTGGTGGATCGTCAGCAGTAACAGTGGTGACGATGCCGCCTCCGACGCTTCCCCGAGCTCGGCTCCTCCGACCCCCGAGGTCACCATCCCCACGGAGCGCGCTCCGATGCCGAAGCGGCCGACGCCGCTGGCGAACCCGGTGGCCTGTGACTACAAGGACGACGCCAGCAAGCAGGCGTCGAAGAAGGTCAACAAGCCGGAAGGCAAGGACGTCTCTTCGAACGGCACGGTGAACGTCGTGCTGAAGAGCACCGCGGGCGACATCCCGCTGACGCTGGACCGCGCGCTCGCCCCGTGCGCCGTGCAGAGCTTCATCAGCCTTTCCCAGCAGGGCTACTTCAACGACACCAAGTGCCACCGGCTCGGCACCACCGGCCTGCAGATGCTGCAGTGCGGCGACCCCGAGGCCAGCGGCATGGGCGGCCCGGGCTACACGATGCCGGACGAGGCGTTCAAGGAGATCAAGTACGGCCGCGGCATCCTCGCGATGGCGAAGACGCAGCAGCCGAACTCCGGCGGAAGCCAGTTCTTCATGGTCTACGGCGAGGCGGAGCTGCCCGCGGATTACTCGGTCTTCGGCAGCATCTCCGACGAGGGCCTGAAGGTGCTCGACAAGGTCGCCAAGGCGGGCGCGAACGCGCAGGCCGGCAACGGCGACGGCACCGGCCCGCCCAACACCGAGGTCAAGTTCACCGGCGTCACGGTCAACGCCTGACGTGAAGCTGGAGATCAACGGCGCGCCCGCCCGGTCGGAAGACCTGGCGGGCGCGTTCGGTTACGGCCATTTCACCGCGATGCAGGTCCGCGACGGCAAGGTCCGCGGCCTCGACGTCCACCTTCACCGGCTCGTGACGAGCACGCGGCGCATGTTCGGCAGCGAACTCGACACCGACGCGGTGCGCGCGTACGTGCGGCAGGCCGTCCGTGGTGCGGACGCGCTGTCCGTGCGGGTGCTGATCTTCTCCCGCGCGATGGACTGGTCCGATCCCGGCGCACCCGCGGCGCCGGACGTCCTCGTCCGGGTCGGCCCGCCGCAAGAGCACGAGATGACGCCGCTGCGCCTGCGGTCCGTGCGCTATGAACGGGTGCTTCCGGAGGTCAAGCACGTCGGCACCTTCGGCCTGCTTCACCACACACGTGAGGCGAAGATGGCGGGGTACGACGACGCGCTGTTCATCGACTACGAGGGCCGGGTCAGCGAAGCGTCGATCTGGAACGTCGGGTTCCTCGACGGGGGCAAGGTGGTCTGGCCGCAGGCCCCGGTACTCGACGGCATCACCCAGCAGCTCGTGCGACGCGGCCTGGAGCGGAACGGGATCCCGCAAGAGGTCCGCGACGTCCGCCCGGCCGAGCTGCCGGGGTTCGACGCCATGTTCCTGACCAATTCGGAGTCGGTCGGCTGGCCGGTGGCGTCGGTCGACGACGTCGTGCTGCCGTTCGCTCCGGAAACGAGCCGGATCCTCACCGAAGCGTACGACAGCAATCCCTGGGACGAGATCTAACGAGGTCGTGAGTGGCGGTTTGGGGTGTTTCACCAAAACCCCCCCCCCCCAAGGGGGCCAGCCCAACACCCGCGCCCCCCACCCCCCCCCCCGCTGGGCGAGCCGGTGGGCCCCCCCCC
>NZ_JBIWKX010000027.1:49675-68844 GCF_044765885.1 Amycolatopsis sp. NPDC102389 | reverse complement strand
CCTGCTCTCTGCCTCCTTTGCTTGTTACTAACAAACTCGCAGACTATCTGACTCATCCATTCTTTCTTTGTTTTTGGGCTGGGTTCTGCATTTTAAAACACCCCCCCCCCCCCCCCCCCCACCCACGACTAGGCGCGAAGCCTTACCGCGGCGCCTCGAAGCCCCCGATCGTCTGCTCGAGCAGTTCGGCCAGCCGCAGCGGGGTGCGATCCTCGAACGCCGGGCCGATGAGCTGCACTCCCACCGGAAGGCCCTCGGCGGACCGGCCCGTCGGCACGGCGGTGGCGGGCAGACCGGGCATGGTGGCCACGCCCGCCCAGACGAGCTGGTCGAAGTACGGGTAACCGGCACCGTCGATGTCGATCCGGCGGCCCAGCAGATCGGGGTCGTGGTCGTGCGGGAAGGCGGGCGTCGGCGTGATCGGGCACACCACGGCGTCGAACTCGGCGAACAGCTGCCGCCAGGCGTGGCGATGACGCTCGCGTTGGTCGTACTTCTCGAGCCAATCGCGGTGACTGAACACCATGGCGCGTAGGCGCGCGGCGTCGAGACTCTGATCGTCCGCGCTCAGCCCGGCCGCGGTGGTCCGCAGCTGCTCGTACGCCTCGACGGGAAAACGTGCGACAGTGCTCGAGAACAGCAACTGCATGTAGAGCGTCGCGGCCTCGGTCAGGTCGGGCAGCAGCGGGCTGTACCGCTCGACGCGGGCGCCGCCGTCGACAAGCGCGTCGGCCACCCGGTTCAGGCCCGCCCGCACGGCGGCCCCGGTCGGGATGAGCGGATGATCCTCGATCACCAAGACCCGGAAGTCGCTGAGCCGCTCGTGGCGTGCGGGCGGCAGCTTCACCTCATACGCCAGACCGTGGGTCAGCGGGTCCGGCCCGGCCATGACGTCGAGCAGGAGCATGAGGTCGCGGGCCGAGCGCGCCATCGGACCGGCGACGGCCAAGTCGAGGTCGGCCGGCAAGGCGGGCGCCGGCGGCGGGACCATGCCGCGGGTCGCCGCGAGCCCGACCGTCGGCTTGTGCGCGTAGATGCCGCAGAAATGCGCAGGGGTGCGCAACGAGCCGGCGAGATCGGAGCCGAGGGACAGCGCGCCGAATCCGGACGCCAGTGCCGCCGCCGATCCGCCGGAGGATCCGCCCGAAGTGCGATCGTGATCCCACGGGTTGTTCGTGGTGCCGTAGAACTCGTTGAAGGTCTGGATGTCCTGCAGCCCCAACGGCACGTTGGTCTTGCCGAGCACCACCGCCCCGGCGGCCTTGAGCCGCGACACCTGCACCGCGTCCTCGGCGGGCACGAAGTCCCGATGCTGCGGCATGCCCCAGGTCGTGGGCAGGCCGGTCATGTTGAACGACTCCTTGACGGTCACCGGGATACCGAGCAGCGGCCGGTCCTCGCCGCGGGCGCGCGCCTGGTCGGCATCGCGCGCGGCGGCCCGCGCACGATCGAAGTCCGGCACACAGATCGCGTTGATCGCCTTGTCGTCCCGCTCGATCCGGTCGATCGCCTCGTCGGTCAGCTCCGCCGAGGTGACCTCACCGGCGCGCAAAGCGGTCGCGAGCTCTTCCGCCGTCTGAAATTTCGACTCCATGAATCGACCATAAACACCTCTGGCGCAGGCCATAAAATTCCTTTTCGCGCAACAACGCGATCACCGGGAACCCGGCCTGCGAAGGCATAGAAAGTACGGCGCCACAAGAGTTTTCGGGGTGAGAAAACAAAACCTCAGCGATGAGTGAACTTCGGCGGCCGCCGCGCCAGGAACGCGGCCACCCCTTCGGCATAGTCCTCACCGTGCAGGGCACCCAGCCGGATCTCGTCCACTTCGGCGTCGGATTCCTGTTGTCCCGCCACGATCTTCTCGATGATCCGGTTCATCCCGCGCACCGAGGCCTGCGAGCGCGAAGCCAGCGTCTTGACGAACTTCCCCGTCGATGCCTCCAGTTCGTCGGCCGGGAAGACGTCGTTGAGCAACCCGATCTCCCGCGCCCGCCGCGAATCGACGAGTTCACCCGAGAGCAGGAAGTACTTCGCGTTCGCGGGGCCGACCAAGGAGACCAGTTGCCGTGTCGAGTCGAAGTGGTAGACGATCCCGAGTTTCGCGGGCGTGATGCCGAAGCGCGAACCCTCCGCCGCGAAGCGGAAGTCGCAGGCGACCGAGATCTGACATCCGCCGCCGATGCAGTTCCCCTGGATCATCGCGACCGTCGGCTTCCGCGCCGCCGTCAGCGCCGCCACGGCCCCGTCGACGGCCTTGTCGTAGGTCTCGGCCGCCTCGGCGGTGGACCGCAGGTCCCGGAACTCGCTGATGTCCGCACCCGCCGAGAAGTGCGCGCCCGCGCCGGTCAGCACGAGAACCTTGATCGCCGGGTCCGCCTCCACCCGCGCCACCACGTCCGGGATCGCCGACCACATCCCGTAGGTGATCGCGTTCATCTTCTCCGGCCTGGTGAACGTCAGCCGTGCGACCTCGCCGTCGCGAGTGAACTCGAACCCGTCAGTCATGCCCGGACTTTAGCGGGGACCCACCTGTGGTCACGAAGCCGAAGTGACCCGATACACGTCGTAAACGCCCTCGACTCCTCGGACCACCTTCAGCACGTGGCCGAGATGCTTCGGGTCGCCCATCTCGAACGAGAACCGGCTGACCGCGACCCTGTCCCGTGACGTGGTGACCGACGCGGACAGGATGTTGACCTTCTCGTCCGCGAGCACCTTGGTGACGTCGGAGAGCAGGCGGTGCCGGTCGAGCGCCTCGACCTGGATCGCGACGAGGAACACCGAAGACGCCGACGGCGCCCACTCGACCTCGACCAGCCTCTCGGGCTGGGCCCGCAGGTCGTCGGCGTTGGTGCAGTCGGTCCGGTGGACGCTGACGCCACCGCCGCGCGTGACGAAACCGAGGATCTCGTCGCCCGGCACCGGCGTGCAGCAGCGGGCGAGCTTGGCCCAGATGTCGCTGGCGCCCTTCACCACGACGCCGACGTCGTTCGAGCCGCGGCGGCGGGTGACGGTGGACGGGGTCGCGCGCTCGGCGAGCTCCTCCTCTGCCTCGTCGACTCCGCCGATGAGCGCGACCAGGCGCTGCACGACGTGCTTCGCGCTGGTGTGGCCCTCGCCGACGGCCGCGTACAGCGAGCTGATGTCCGGATGCCGCAGCTCGGTGGCGACCGCGCCCATGGACTCGGCGGAGACCAGCCGCTGGATCGGGAGGCCGACCTTGCGGACCTCCTTGGTGATGGCCTCCTTGCCGCCTTCGATCGCCTCGTCACGGCGTTCCTTGGCGAACCACTGCCGGATCTTCGCGCGCGCCTTGGGCGAACCGGCGAACTGCAGCCAGTCGCGGCTCGGTCCCGCCGTCTCGGCCTTCGAGGTGAAGATCTCGATGACCTCGCCGTTCTCCAGCTTGCGCTCGAGCGCGACGAGCCTGCCGTTGACGCGGGCGCCGATGCACCGGTGCCCGACCTCGGTGTGCACGGCGTAGGCGAAGTCGACCGGCGTCGAATCGACCGGCAGCGTGATCACGTCGCCCTTGGGCGTGAACACGAAGATCTCGCGCGAGGCGAGCTCGTAGCGCAGTGACTCGAGGAAGTCCCCCGGGTCCGCCGCTTCACGCTGCCAGTCGAGGAGCTGGCGCATCCAGGCCATCTCGTCGACGTCCACGGCGTTCCCGTTGTGGGTGCCCTTGGTCTCCTTGTACCGCCAGTGCGCGGCGATGCCGTACTCGGCGGTGCGGTGCATCTCGTAGGTTCGGATCTGGACCTCGAGCGGTTTGCCGTCCGGCCCGATCACCGTGGTGTGCAACGACTGGTAGACACCGAAACGGGGCTGCGCGATGTAGTCCTTGAACCGGCCGGGGACCGGCTGCCACAGCGCGTGGACGACGCCCATCGCGGCGTAGCAGTCACGGACGTCCTCGACCAGGATCCGCACGCCCACCAGGTCGTGGATGTCGTCGAGGTCGCGGCCTCGGACGATCATCTTCTGGTGGATCGAGTAGTAGTGCTTCGGCCTGCCCTCGACCTTGGCGGTGATCCGCGAGCCTTCGAGATTGCCGGTCAGCTCGGTGATCACCGACCGCAGGTATGTGTCGCGTGAAGGCGCGCGATCGGCGACCAGGCGGACGATCTCGTCGTACTTCTTCGGCTGCAGGATGGCGAACGCCAGGTCCTCCAGCTCCCATTTGACCGTCGCCATGCCGAGCCGGTGCGCCAGCGGGGCGAGGACCTCCAGGGTCTCGCGCGCCTTGCGGGCCTGCTTCTCGGGCGGCAGGAAGCGCATCGTGCGCATGTTGTGCAGCCGGTCGGCCAGCTTGATGACCAGCACGCGCGGGTCGCGCGCCATCGCGATGACCATCTTGCGGATGGTCTCGGCCTCGGCGGCCG
The DNA here is from genome assembly GCF_044765885.1 of Amycolatopsis sp. NPDC102389. Classification (NCBI taxonomy): domain Bacteria; kingdom Bacillati; phylum Actinomycetota; class Actinomycetes; order Pseudonocardiales; family Pseudonocardiaceae; genus Amycolatopsis; species Amycolatopsis sp. NPDC102389. Next base: position 64,456 of record NZ_JBIWKX010000027.1, on the reverse strand, counting down.
TGCCGAGCTTGACCTTGTCGAGTTTGGTGACGCCGTCGACGAGCTCGCCGACCTTCTCACCGAAGTCGGCCTTCAAGCTCTCCAGCGAGTAGCCCGTGTCCTCGACGGTGTCGTGCAACAGCGCCGCGACCAGCGTCGTGGTGTCCATGCCGAGTTCGGCGAGGATCGTCGCGACGGCGAGCGGATGCGTGATGTACGGGTCGCCGGATTTGCGCCGCTGCTCGCGGTGCAGCTCCTCGGCGACGTCGTACGCGCGCTGGAGCTGCGCGAGATCCGCGTTGGGATGCAGCTCGCGGTGGATGACGGCGAGCGGTTCGAGAACCTGCTTGACCGGCGCGGCGCGCTGCGCGGTGATCCGGCGGGCCAGGCGGGCGCGCACGCGGCGCGTCGCGGACGGCGTCGGCGCTGCCCCCTGTCGCGCCGCACCGTTCTGCTCGGTGCCGTCCTTCGAGGACACCGCGGCATCGAGCTCTTGGCTCACCCGCACCTCCTGCGCTTCGTGCGGCCTTCGGACATCAAGGGTAACCGCTCCCCCTCGCGGCTTACTTGGTACGCCCGTTCAACACACCCGGAGGGCCTCCACACGGCGCCCTTCAAGCACGGAACGACCGCCGAGCGCGCCGAGTTCCATGACCACCGAAACCCCGGTGACCTGCGCCTTCGCGTTTTCCAGCAGTTCGCAGGTCGCCGCGACCGTGCCGCCGGTGGCGAGCACGTCGTCGAGGATCGCGACACGCTGGCCGGGCTCGACGACGCCTTCGGGCAATTCGACGGTCGCGGTGCCGTATTCCAGCGTGTACCCGACCCTGCCGGCGACGCGGGGCAGCTTGCCGGGCTTGCGGATCAACGCGACACCGAGACCTCGGGCGTAGCCGACGGCGGCGGCCAGCAGGAATCCGCGCGCTTCCACTCCGGCCAGCAGATCGACCTCGGGATCGACGGTGGCGGCCAGCGCGTCGGTGACGGCCCGGAAACCCGCCGCGTCGGCGAACAGCGGACTCAGGTCCCGGAACAGCACGCCGGGTTCCGGGAAGTCCGGCACGTCGGCGATCAGGTCGAGTGCCTTGTCCAGTTCCATGTACTTCCTGCTCTCCAGTCGTGCTTCCGGTCCCTGAACGCTATGAACGGTCCGTTCCTTGCGAATTTCGCAAGGAACGGACCGTTCATAGCGCTTGAAAGCCGGTTACCTCTTGCGCTTGCCCGAGGGACGGCCCTTGTGGGCCTTCTGGTTCCGGGCGGGCACGCTCGCCGCCGCGGCGTACGCCTTCTCCTTGCGGAGCTCGGCGGCCAGCGCGTCCTCGTCGTTCGGGTCGAAGTCGTCGTCCCGCTCGGCGGCCTTGCGGGCCTGGTTCGCGCGCCGCGCGGCGACCCGGTCCGCCTGCTGGCGGAACTTCGGGTCACGCATCTTCAGATCCACCAGCAGCGGGGTGGCCAGCGCGACCGAGGACAGCACGCCGACCAAGGTGCCGGTGAGCTGCACCAGCGCGAGGTCCTGCAGCGTGCCGGAGCCGAGCAGGACGTACCCGACCACGAGCAGGCCGAGAATCGGCAGCATCGCGATCAGCGCCGTGTTGAACGACCGCATCAGCGTCTGGTTCAGCGCCAGGTTGGCCGCCTCGCCGAAGGTGCGGCGGGTGAGCCCGAGCAGGCCGCGCGTGTTCTCGCGGACCTTGTCGAACACCACCACCGTGTCGTACAGCGAGAAGCCGAGGATCGTCAGCAGACCGATCACCGTCGCCGGCGTGACCTCGAAGCCGATCAGCGAGTACACACCCGCCGTCACCACGATGTCGTGCAGAAGCGAGATCAGCGCCGCGGCGGCCATCCTGGGGTCGAAGTACAGCGCCAGGAACAGCGTGACCGCCAGGAGGAATACTCCGAGCGCGATCAGTGCCTGCCGCGAGATCTCCCCGCCCCAGGACGCGCTCACCGCGCTGTCACTGATGGCCTGGACACTCGGCTGCCCGTTGGACCCGATCGGGCCCAGGTCCCGGAACAGCGCTTCCTTGATCTTGGAGACCTCGGCCGTGTCCAGGGTGTCCGAACGGAGCTGGATGGTCGACGAGGCACCGCTGCCGACCTTCTGCGCCTCGTCGGCCGGACGGCCGAGCGCCTCGGAGAAGACGTCCTTGGCCTGCTGCTCGGTGATCTGCCCGTTCTTGCCGTTCGCGGGCAGCTGGATCTGGGTGCCGCCTTCGAAGTCGATACCGAAGTTGAAGCCCTTGATCCCCATCGACGCGATGCAGACCAGCACCAGCGCGCCGAAGAAGATGTACCAGCGCTTGCGCTTGCCGACCACGTCGAACGCGCCCGTGCCCACGTAGAGGCGGCGGAAGATGCTGTCGCGCTTGCCCGCGGTGGTGGTGTTGTCGTCGACCACGGTCACGCCTCCTTGACGTTCGGGCGGCCGGCGGCCGGACGGGCCGCCTTGCGCTCCGAGCCCACCTGCTGCACGGCACCGAGGCCGAGATTCTTGGGGTTGGACAGGAACTTCGACTTCGAGCGGGACACCATCGCGACCAGCGGGTGGGTCACGAGGTAGACCACGACGAGGTCGAGGACCGTCGACATGCCGAGGGTGAACGCGAAGCCCTTGACCTCACCGACGGCCAGCCAGTACAGGATGGCCGCGGCGAGGAAGCTGACCGCGTCCGACGCCAGGATCGTGCGCTGGGCGCGGGACCAGCCTCGCGGCACCGCCGAGCGGAACGTCCTGCCTTCCCGGATCTCGTCCTTCAACCGTTCGAAGTAGATGACGAACGAGTCGGCGGTGATACCGATCGCGATGATCAGGCCCGCCACGCCGGCGAGGTCGAGGGTGTACCCGATCCACCGCCCCAGCAACACCAGCACCGCGTAGACCAGCGAGAACGACAAGGCCAGCGACAAAATCGTCAGCACGCCGAGCAGCCGGTAATAGAACAAGCAGTAGATGAACACGATCAGCAGTCCGATACCGCCCGCGATCAGGCCCGCCTGCAGCGACGCGAGACCCAGCGTCGCGGACACCGTCGTCGCGTCCGAGGACTCGAACGACAACGGCAGCGAGCCGTACTTCAGCACGTCGGCCAGGTCCTTCGCCTCTGCCTGGCTGAACCGGCCGGTGATCTGGGTCTGACCGCCCAGGATCGCGGACTGGATGGTCGGCGCGGAGACGACCTGCGTGTCGAGGACGAACGCGGCCTGCTTCTGGGTGTTCTTCGAGGTGAAGTCGCCCCAGATCCGGGAGCCGTCGCTCTTGAAGTTCAGGTTGACGACCCACTGGGAGTTCTGGGTGTCGTAGCCCGAGGAAGCGTCGGAGATCTCCGTTCCGGGGAGGAACTCCGGCTCCAGCAGGTACTTCATGGTGTTCTTGTCACCGCAGGCGACCAGCGGCTTGTCGGTGAGGTCGTTGCCGACCAGCGGGTCCGACACCTTGGGGTCGCAGTTGAGGGCCGCGAAGGCCTTCTCGGCGGCCGCGGCCTGCTTCGCCTGGTCCGTCGAAATCAGATCGGGATTCTGCCGGAGGCTCCGGGCTTCCTCGATCTCCTTCTTGGTCTGCTCATCGGAGTCGGGCTGTTGCTGCTGCGGCGCACCGGCGGCTCCACCGCCGTTGGCCGGGCTGGTCGGCGGGGCGCTCGCGCCAGGCGAGGACGGCGGCGCCGAAGACGGCGTGCCCGAGGCGGGCGGGGCCGACGGCTGCGGGGCCGGGGTCGCCGGCTGCGACGTCACGACCTTCCGGAAGCCCAGCTTCGCGGTCTTGCCCAGGGTCTTGGCCTGGTCGCCCTGCTCGCCGGGGACGGTGATGACGACGTTGCTGCCGTCGAGGACGACCTCGGTGCCGCCGACGCCGATACCGTTGACCCGGCGCTCGATGATCGAGCGGGCCTGTTCGAGGGACTCTCGCGGAGGGTCGCCGCCGTCGGGGTTTCGGGCGGACAGGGTGACCCTCGTGCCGCCTTGAAGATCGATGCCGAGCTTCGGCGTCGGCTTGCCGCTACCGGTGAAGAACACCAGGGCGTACAGCGCCACCACGATCAGGGCGAAGAAGGCGAGATAGCGTCCCGGGCGGAGATGCCCGGCCGGTGCGGCCACTGTGCTTCGGTCTCCTCGGACGGACTGGGTTTTTCCCCAATGGACTTGGCTGTTCACTCACAGGACGGGAGTCCGGCGGTACCGCGAACGAGCACGACTATGACGACGGACACGCACGCAGCACCGAGACACTACTCGGTGCTGCGTGAGCCCGGCGTTGGCCCCGCACCTACGAAAGTCTGGTGTCGGGGATGGCCTTACAACCGCTACTTCTTGCCGTGCTCCAGCGGAGGAGCGATCTGCGCACCCGACTTCTCTTCGACGCGCTCGTCGTCCTTCGACTCGATGGCCGGCTCCTCGACGACGGCCTCGTCGTCGAGCGTGTCAACGTCGTCCACGTCGGTCTCGACGACCGGCTCGACCTTCTCGCGGACGGCCTGGCGCAGCCAGGTGGTCACGACGCCCGGAGCGATCTCGAGGTCGATCGTGGTGTCGGCGGAAGCGTCGGCGACAGACGCGTAGAGACCGGAGGTGGTCATCACCCGGTCACCGGGAGCCAGGCTCGAGAGCAGCTCCTGCTGCGCTGCCGCCGCCTTCTTCTGCTTACGGGTGCCCATGACGAGCGGAATCGCCACAACGAGCATCAGGAGCAGCGGCAGCAATAACTGGTTCATGATTCTCCATTTCGAGCGGACGCCGCGCGGTGCGCTGTTTTGTCCGGTTTGGCGGGGTGTGCTCTCTCCGAGTGTGCCAGGTGCCAGCGGAAACTCCACCACCACCCGTCGTCACCACGGGCCCCGGACCGTGTGAACGGTCCGGTCAGTCCTGGTCGAACAGGTTCGGACCGCCCTGCTCGCCGCGGGTGGCACCGGCCGGAGCCGGCAGGCCGAGGTGCTCCCAGGCGGCCGCTGTGGCGACCCGGCCGCGAGGAGTGCGGGCGAGCATACCGGCGCGGACCAGGTAAGGCTCACACACCTCTTCGACGGTGGTCGGTTCTTCCCCCACCGCGACGGCCAGCGTGGACACGCCGACCGGGCCGCCGCCGAAGGAGCGGACCAACGCGGTCAGCACCGCGCGGTCGAGCCGGTCGAGGCCGAGTTCGTCGACGTCGTAGACCTCCAGCGCGGCACGCGCGATCTTGCGCGTGACCTTGCCGTCGGCCCGGACCTCGGCGTAGTCGCGCACCCGGCGCAGGAGCCGGTTCGCGATCCGGGGTGTGCCGCGGGACCGGCGGGCGATCTCCGCGCAGCCGTCCCGGTCGATGTCGATGTCGAGGATCGTGGCGGCACGGCGGGCGACGAGTTCGAGCTCGCTGTCGCTGTAGAACTCCATCTGACCGGTGAAACCGAACCGGTCGCGCAGCGGACCGGTCAGCGAACCGGACCGCGTCGTGGCCCCGACCAGCGTGAACGGCGCGATCTCCAGCGGGATGCTGGTGGCGCCGGGGCCTTTGCCGACGACGACGTCGACGCGGAAGTCCTCCATCGCGAGGTACAGCATCTCCTCGGCGGGGCGGGCGATGCGGTGGATCTCGTCGATGAACAGGACGTCGCCGGGCGCCAGGTTGGACAGCATCGCGGCCAGGTCGCCCGCGCGTTCCAGCGCCGGTCCGGAGGTGATGCGGATGGCGGCGTTGAGTTCGGCGGCGACGATCATCGCCATACTCGTCTTGCCCAGCCCGGGCGGGCCGGAGAGCAGGACGTGATCCGGCGGGACACCCCGGCGGCGAGCGCTTTCCAGGACGAGTTCGAGCTGTTCACGCACCCGCGGCTGGCCGACGAACTCGTCCAGCTTGCGCGGGCGCAGCGTGGTCTCGACCTCGCGTTCACCGGTCTGCGGCAGCGCCGAGAGCGTCTCGTCCGTCTCGAAATCCGTCACGGCCTCATGGTCCATGTGGCCGGCTACCGCTTACGCCCGAGGGTGGCCAACGCGGCACGCAGCACGGACGACGTCGTGTGGCCTTCGCCTTCGCCGAGCACCTTGTCGACCGCCTGTTCGGCTTGCTTGGCCGGGAAGCCGAGACCCGCGAGCGCTTCGACGACCTCACCGCGGAGCGCGCCGGGCGCGACGACCGCCGGGGAACCGTCGGTCGGGCCGGCGAGCGCGGTGACCTTGTCACGCAGTTCGAGGGTGAGCCGCTCGGCGCCCTTGCGGCCGATGCCGGGCACCTGGGTGAGCACGGTGATGTTGCCTTCGACCAGGGCCGACCGCAGTTTGTCGGGATCGAGGACGGCGAGTGTCGCCAGCGCGAGGCGCGGCCCGATCCCGGAGACCGTCTGCAGCAGGCCGAACAGTTCGCGGGCGTCGGCGTCGGCGAAACCGAACAGCGTCAGCGAATCCTCACGGACCACGAGTGCGGTGTGCAGCATCGCCTCTTCGCCGCGGCGAAGCGTCGCGAGGGTGGCGGGGGTGGCCTGCACGGCGAAGCCCACTCCCCCGACCTCGATCACGACATGGTCGAGACCGATGGAGAGGATTTCACCGCGTACCGAGGAGATCATCGAGCCGCTCCCTGCGTTTTGGCTTGTTTGGCCGCGGCGGCGAGCCTGGCCTTGTGGTTCTTGGCGATCTCGGCCGCCCTGGCCTCGGCTTCGGCGAGCCGGACCCGCATCGGTTCGCGCCACAGATGGCAGATTGCGAGTGCCAGCGCGTCCGCGGCGTCCGCCGGATGCGGTTTGACCTCGAGGCCGAGCAGCCGCATGACCATACCGGTGACCTGCGCCTTGTCCGCGCGGCCGGAGCCCGTGACGGCGGCCTTGACCTCACTCGGGGTGTGGAACACGACCGGTAGCCCGCGTTTGGCCGCGGCGAGCGCGACGACGCCGCCCGCCTGCGCGGTGCCCATCGCGGTGCGCACGTTGTGCTGCGCGAAGACCCGTTCCACGGCGACGGCCTCGGGCTTGTAGCGATCGAGCCAGCGCTCGACGGCGTCGGAGATCCCCAGCAGCCGCACGGAAAGATCGGCGTCCGGCGGGGTCCGCACGACGTCGACGGCCACGGCGCGGACGGTGCGGCCCGTGCCGCCGTCGACCACTCCGAGCCCGCACCTGGTCAGACCGGGGTCGACCCCGAGTACCCGCACGCGTTTCCTCCGCTCCGGCGAACATCAGTTCGAGGCCTGAGGCTACCCGGAGCCGGGGGCGGGGAAGATGAGGACATGCCGAGCCCCGACGACTTCACCGCCCATCTGGGTCTCCAGCCGTTACCTGTGGAGGGTGGCCGCTGGGCGCAGAGCTGGCGCGACGAAACCGCGTCCGCGATCTACTACCTGCTCGTTTCGCCGGAAACCTCGGCGCCGCACCGGCTGGACCGGCTGGAGATCTACGCCCACCACGCCGGAGCGCCGGTGCGGATGCTGCTGTTGTTCCCCGATGGGCGTGTTTCGCGGCCAGTGCTGGGACCGGACGTCGCGGCAGGCCAGCGTCCGCAGGTGGGGGTGCCCGCCGGGGTCTGGCAGGCGTCGGTGAGTACCGGTGAGTGGAGCCTGCTCGGGACCGTGGTGGTGCCGCCTTATACGGACGACTGCGTGGAGTTCCGTTCCGCGGCGGCTTTGGCGGCGGAGTGGCCGGACGCCACGGAAGACCTGGCGCCTTGGCTGGAGCTGGAGTGAGCCCTGGGCCGGGTTGGTGGGGGGGGGGGGGGGGGGGGGGGGGGGGGGTGTGGGGGCACCCCCCCCCCCCCCCCCCCCCCCCCCCCCCCCCCCCCACCCCCTGGACCACAAACCTCAGGGACCGTCGACGCCCGGCGTCCAGCTTTCCGGGTCACCGGATTCGGTCAGCACCGGCTGGTACCGCGCGAAGCCTTCGGGCGCGTCCGGATGCCACGGGAAGTGCCCGTCCGGCGTGGCGACGATCAACTGCAGCGCCGGGAAGTCCCCGTCCGGGTAGATCAGGAACGCGCTCCCGAAGTACTCGGGATAGTGCCCCTTCGCCACCCGTTCGAAGACCACCGGCGCGCCCTCGAAGAAATCGTCGTAGCGTTTGCCGACCTCGAAGATCTCGCCGGCGGCCGCGCGGTCGACGTAGGCGTCGAGAAGGACCGGCCCCATGTGCTCGGGCAGTCCGATCACGACCGCTTCCGCGACTTGGTGCAGCGCCCAGGCGCACGCGGTGAAGCAGAAGGCCGCTTCCTCCTCGTCGCCTTCGACCGCGATGACCGCGTTCCCTCTCGCCTTCGCCTGTCCCTCGATCCACTGGATGAGTTCGGTTTCTTCGGCGGTGAGGGCATCGGCTTCGGAGGTCGTCACGCGCGACATTGTGCCCCACGCGAGCGCCCGCACCTAGTCCCGGGACCGATTTTCCGCGGTACGGCGGGAAAATCGATCAGCCGACCTCGGCCATGACCTCGTCGGACACGTCAAAGTTCGCGTAGACGTTCTGCACGTCGTCGCAATCCTCGAGCGCGTCGATGAGCTTGAAGACCTTCTTCGCGCCTTCGACGTCCAGCGGGACACTGACCGACGGCAGGAAGGTGAGATCCGCGGACTCGTACTCGAAACCGGCTTCCTGCAAGGCTTTCCGGACCGGGACGAGGTCGGTGGCCTCCGAAACGATCTCGAAGTTCTCGTCGAGGTCGTTGACCTCTTCGGCGCCCGCGTCGAGCACGGCCATGAGGACGTCGTCCTCGCCGGCCTCACCCTTGGGCATGATCACGACGCCCTTGCGGTTGAACATGTAGGCGACCGAGCCCGGGTCGGCGAGCGAGCCGTTGTTCCGAGTGAGGGCGGTCCGCACCTCCATGGCGGCACGGTTCTTGTTGTCGGTGAGGCATTCGATCAGCACGGCCACACCGTTCGGGCCGTAGCCCTCGTAGGTGATGGTCTGCCAGTCGGCGCCACCGGCCTCTTCACCGGCGCCGCGTTTGCGGGCGCGCTCGATGTTGTCCTGCGGGACCGAGTTCTTCTTGGCCTTCTGGATGGCGTCGTAGAGCGTCGGATTGCCGTCCGGGTCACCACCGCCGGTCCGGGCCGCCACCTCGATGTTCTTGATCAACCGGGCGAAGAGCTTGCCGCGCTTCGCGTCCAGGTTGGCCTTCTTGTGCTTCGTGGTGGCCCACTTGGAGTGGCCGCTCATCTCTCCTCCATCTACTCCTGTGCCCGCCGCTGAGCACAGTGTCGGTTTTGCTCAATCCTGCCGCACGAGGTCGACGAACAGCCTGTGCACGCGCTCGTCCCCGGTGAGTTCGGGGTGGAACGACGTGGCGAGGACCGCCCCCTGCCGGACCGCGACGATCCTAGCGGCCGCGTCTTCGGAGCCCGGCATTTCGGGGACACTGGCGAGTACTTCGACCCCGTCGCCCGCCTTTTCGACCCACGGGGCGCGGATGAACACAGCGTGCACCGGGCCGCCTTCGACTCCGGTGAAGTCGAGATCGGCTTCGAAGGAGTCCACCTGCCGCCCGAACGCGTTGCGCCGGACGACGACGTCGAGCCCGCCGAGTTGCCGCTGGTCAGGCCGCCCGTCGAGGGCCTGGCGGGCGAGCAGGATCATCCCGGCGCAGGAGCCGAACGCCGGCATCCCGTCCGCGATGCGCTCGCGCAGCGGCTCCAGCAGCTCGAAGGTCTCCAGCAGCCTCGACATGGTGGTCGACTCGCCACCCGGCAGGACCAGACCGTCCACTTCGGACAGTTCACTCGCGCGGCGGACCGGCAGCGCCCGTGCGCCGGCGCGTTCCACCATCGCGGCGTGCTCCCGCACGTCGCCCTGCAGTGCGAGCACGCCGACCACCGGCCGTGCCCCCGTCGCGATCGCCACCCGACCTCCCGAAAGACCTTCCCCTTAGCTTAGGCGCTTCGGGGAACGGGCAGGTCAGGGGACCCCGGCCAGCCTCAGCAGGGCGGCGGTCGCGGCCGCCGCCACGACGACCAGCGCGAACGGCGCCTTGCGCCAGGCCAGCACGCCGCCGACCAGCACTCCGGCGGGCCGGGCGTAGCCGGCGAACTCGTGTCCCTCGGTGAGCGCGGCGACCGCGACCAGCGCGGCCAGCAGGACGACGGCCGAGCGCGCCATCAGCTTCTCGGCCTTGGGCGACACGGTGAACCGCGCCTTCAGCACCGGCCCGGCGAACCGGAAGGCGAAGGTCCCGGCGGCGAGCACGCCGCCGGCGATGATCAGGTCCAGCGGATCCATCAGTGCACTCCCTCGGGTTCGCGTTCGGCGGGTTCCTTCGCGGCCACTCCGGCCAGCACGCCGACCAGCGCGAGCAGCACCGGCAGCCCCGCGGGCAGGAACGGCGTCGTGGCCAGCGCGACGGCCACGCCGACGAGCACCGGCAGCCGGGCGGCGCGGTCGCGCAACGACGGCAGGACCAGCGCGAGCAGGACCGCCGGGAAGGCCGCGTCGAGACCGAAGGCGTCGGTGTCGCTGATCGCGGTCCCGGCGTAGGCCCCGGCGAGGACGCCGACGTTCCAGCAGGCGAACAGCCCGATCCCGCACACCCAGTACGCCGCCTTGCGTCGCTCTTCGTCGCGCTGGGCCAGCGCGAACGCGACCGATTCGTCGATCATCAGGTGGCTGCCGATCACCCTCGACGACCACCGCTTCCCCAGGACGTCTCCGATCGCGAAGCCGAACGGCAGATGCCGCGCGTTGGCCAGCAGACCCGCGGCGACGGCCGCGACCGGGCTGCCGCCCGCGGCGATGATGCCGACGAACATGAACTGCGAGGCACCGGCGAAGACCAGCACGGAAAGCAGCATCGGCGCCCAGAACGGGAAGCCGGAGCCCACCGCGATGGCGCCGTAGGAGATGCCGACAATGGTGTCGGCGAGGCAGACCAGCCCGATGTCACGGAGAAGATCGCGCCCCAGGACACGAGTGGTTGTTCGCCATATCGAACGCATAGCGTCATACAATGAACGAACGCAGCCGTGTTCGTCAAGGCGAACGCAACGACCGATGGAGCGAACGCATGTCCCCGACCGCGTCCGACGGCGCCCCCTTGGACGTCATCGCCATGTCCCTGCGCCGGGAACGCGCCCGCACCGGGCTCTCCCTCACCGAGGTGGCCAAACGCGCCGGCATCGCGAAATCCACGCTCTCGCAGCTGGAGTCCGGGACCGGGAATCCGAGCGTCGAGACGATCTGGGCGTTGTGCGTCGCGCTCGACGTCCCGTTCTCGCGGGTGGTCGAACCGGAACGCCCCCGCGTGCAGGTCATCCGCTCGGGCAGCGGTCCGACGGTGTTCGCCGAACACGCCGATTACGCGTGCACGCTGCTCAGCTCCTGCCCGCCCGGAGCCCGGCGCGACGTGTACCTGATTCGCGCCGAGCCCGGCAAACCGCGGCTCTCGGATCCGCATATGAGCGGCATCGTCGAGCACATCGTCCTCAGCGCGGGCCGCGCCAAGGTCGGGCCACAGGACGATCCGGTCGAACTGCTGCCGGGTGACTACATCTGCTACCCCGGCGACGTGCCGCACATCTTCGAGGCACTCGAACCGGGCACGTACGGCGTGGAGATCGCCGAGTACACCTGATCAGGCGGGCTCCTCCGCCTTCTCCTCGGTGACGTCGGCGAGTTTCCAGCCGCCCTTCCGCCGCAGCACCAGGACGTAGTACGCGATCGACAACAGGGCGACACAGGCCGTGACGATCAGGCTCGGCCGTCCCACCGCCCGGTCGAGCAGGTTCTGGTAGACGACGAACACCAGCACGACCAGCGCCAGCACCGGCGCGACCGGGAACCACGGCATCCGGTACTTGGCGTGCGCGGTCGCGCCGGTGCGCCGTCCGACGATCGCGCCGAGGCAGAGTGCCGCGTAGACCGCCACGATCGACGTGCTCGTCACCACCAGCAGCAGTTTCGGGTCGACGAAGCAGAGCAGCGCGGCCACCAGTCCGGTGCCGACGGTGGCCACCCACGGCGTCCCGAACTTCGGGTGCACCGCGGCCAGCGCCCGGTTGACCGGCCGAGGCCACGCCCGGTCGCGGCCGCTGCTGAACAACATCCGCGAGCTGATCAGCACGATCGCCAGCACCGCGTTGATGATCGCGAGCGCGACGGCCAGCCCGAGCACCGTGTTCAGCGTGCCGCCGCCGCGCGAATCGATGAAGTAGGACAACATGTTCTCCGACGTGAACAGCGCGTTCAGATCGGGTGCGCCGAGCAGGACCGCGGTCACCGGGATCAGTTCGGCGAGCACCGTGATGCCGAGCGCGAGCAGGATCGCGCGGGCGATCCCCCGCGAGGCGTCCTGCGTCTCCTCGCCGAAGTACACGGCCGAGCCGTAGCCGTTGTAGGCGAAGATCGCGACCGAGGTGGCGATCGCGATGGCGCCCACCGTGGCCGGCCCGCCGTCCGAGGCGACCGGATGCGCCAGCAGATCGGCGAACGACCGCGCCGGGTTCAGCAATCCGAGCGCGCCGACCACGATCAGCGCGAGGATCTCGATCGCCAGGAAGATCCCGGTGACCCAGGCGTTGAGCTTGATGTCGAACACCCCGACGACAGCCGCGACCACGCACGTCACGGCGGCGATCACCGAACCGGGCACGCCGGGCATGAGCACGCCGAGGTAGGTTCCGACGCCGAGCGCGATCACCGCGACGATGAGCACCTGCGTGATGATCATCAGGCCCAGTACCGCGAAGCCGGGCAAGCGGCCGAGCGTGCGGGTGACGATCGCGTACTCGCCGCCCGCCAACGGGAACGCCGAGGCGAGTTCGGCGTAGACGAAGGCCATGAACACGCCGACGACCGCGGCGGCGACGAAGCTGTAGAAGGCGCCCGTCCCGGCACCGGAGATCACCCCCGGCGCGATGATGAAGACCGACGAAGCGGGACTGATCGCGGAGAGCGTGATGAGCAGCGTGCCGAGAGTGCGCAGACCGCGGCGCAGGGCTGGAGTGGACACGGCCGACCTCCTACAAGGTAGGTTCCTTGAATCTCCTTCGAAGAACTGTTGAGCACGCATCAAAGGCCCTCCACGGTGTGACGTCAAGAGCTGGTCGCGCGCAGGTCTTGCGTTTTTCGAACAAGATTCGAAGAATGAGGGCATGGCGAGACCGAGCAAGGCACCGGAACGACGGGCCGAACTGATCGAGGTGGCCAGACGGGCCGTCCTCGAACGCGGCGTGCTGAACCTGCGGCTGAGGGACGTCGCCGAGGGCGCGGGCCTGTCGCCGGGTTCGGTCCTGTACTACTTCCCCGCCCTCACCGACCTGCTCCAAGAGGTGCAGCGCGAGGCGGTGGCGCGGTTCTGTTCGGCGAGGGAGCAGGCCGCGGGCGCGAAGACCACGCCGTCCGAGCGGTTGCTGGCGATGATCCGCAGCGGCCTGCCCACCGGTCCCGACGACGAACTCTGCGGGCTGCTCTACGAACTCGGCACGATCGCCCGCCGCGATCCCGTGTACGCCGCCCGGCACATCACGCTCTACGAGCAGCAGGTCCGGATCTACACCGGCATCCTCGAAGCGGGAGCCGCCACCGGCGAGTTCACGCTGACCGCGGACGCGGTGTCGATCGCACGGAACCTCGTCGCGCTGGAAGACGGCTACGGCCTGCACCTCACCCAGGCCGTGCCGACGCTGGAAACCGCCACCGCCGAAGCGATGTTGCTCTCCTACGCCCGCACAGCCACCTCGAACCCCTTGGAGGACCGTCCATGACCCGCTCCCGCGACCTGGGTGTCCCGCTGCCCGGCCGGACCGGCGAGCACAACGCGCTCACCGACGTCCCCGGCGTCGAGGTCGGTTTCACGACGCTCGTCGAGGGAGAGTCGGTGCGCACCGGCGTCACCGCCGTCCTGCCTCGCGGACGCGAGGACTTCGCCGTACCGTGCGCGGCCGGGACGTACGCCCTCAACGGCAACGGCGAGATGACCGGCACCGCCTGGCTGGCCGAGACCGGCTCGCTGACCCTGCCGGTGCTGATCACCTCCACGCACGCCGTCGGCGCGTGCCACCGCGGCACGATCGACTGGGTCGTGCGCGAACGGCCCGACGTGGCCGCGGAATGGCTGCTGCCGGTGGTCGCCGAGACCTGGGACGGCTACCTGAACGACAGCACCGCACCGACCGTCCACAGTGGACACGCCGTCGCCGCGATCGACGCCGCACAGGCAGGACCGGTCAGCGAAGGATCTGTCGGCGGCGGCACCGGGATGACCTGCTACGGCTTCAAGGGCGGCACCGGAACCTCGTCCCGCGTCGTGTCCTATGGGGACGATGAATACACCGTGGGAGTGTTGGTACAGGCCAACTTCGGCTCACGTCGCGAACTCACCGTCGCGGGCGAACACGTCGGAGCCGAGCTCGGGGCCGACAATCCGATGGAGGAATCCTGGACGGCGCCGTCGGGTGCCGGGTCGGTGATCGTGATCGTCGGGACCGACGCTCCCCTGCTGCCCGGCCAGTGCACGTCGCTCACCCGCCGTGTCCCGCTCGGCCTCGCCCGCACCGGCACCGCGGGTTCGCATTTCTCCGGCGACCTGTTCCTGGCGTTCAGCACCGCGAATCCGGGGGCGCTCACCAGCCGGTTCCCCCGGACGGACGAGGCCGAGTACGAAAGCCTGCGGTTCGTCCCGTGGGGCAGGCTCGACCCCTTCTTCGAAGCCGTGGTGCAAGCGACCGAGGAGGCGGTGCTCAACGCGCTGTTCTCGAACGAGGAGATGACCGGTCACCGCGGACGCCGGGTTCCCGCGCTGCCGACCGAGCGCTGGCGCGGGAGCCGGCTCGGGTCGTGGGGGGGGGGGGGGGGGGGTTGACCACCCCCCCCCCCCCCCCCCCCCCCCCCACCCCAACGCCCCGCGCCCCCCCCAGATGTGTTG
>NZ_JBIWKX010000027.1:0-49665 GCF_044765885.1 Amycolatopsis sp. NPDC102389 | reverse complement strand
CGGCCCCGGGGGGGGGGGGGGGGGGGGGGGGGGGGGGTGGGGTGGGGGGCTCGCCCCCCCCCCCCCCCCCCCCCCCCCCCCCCCCCCCGCCCCCGAAAACGCCACGTTTGACCTTCCCCTCAAGTTCCGATCAACACCTTCGCGGGGGTTCGCATCGCGCGGATCCGGGCGAGATCCAGCCGCACCCGGTCGGCGCAGATCTCGTCGGAAAGCGAGTCGAGCAGTTCGAGCGCGCGGCGCAGGCACGACATCGCGCTCCGCCGGTCCTCGCGCCTCAGGTGCAGTTGCCCCTTCCTGCGCAGGACGAGCGCCGTGCGGTGCGGGTCGTTCAGCTCGGCGCAGAGCCGCCCGGCCTCGTCCAGTTCCGCTTCCGCCTCGTCGAGAAGACCGAGGTCGGCGCTCGCGACGGCGCACGAGGTGTGGGCGTGCGCCATGCCGAGGACGTCACCGATCTCGCGGAAGACGGCCAGCGCCCGGCTCGCCGTCACGCGCGCCGTCTCGGGCCGTCCGGCCGCCCGCGCGAGCACGCAAAGCCCGGTCAGCGCCCTGGCCCGCCCCGCCCGGTCGCCGATGCGGTCGCTGATCCGGCACGATTCGGTGAGCGCCTCGCACGCCGCCCGGAAGTCGTCCCGGTATAGGTGGATCTGGCCGATCCCCCGCAGCAGAGCGGCTTCCCCGCGCGCGCATCCGGACTCCCTCGCCGCGATGAGCGCGCACCGGTGACACCGCGACCATTCCGCGTACAGTCCACTGTGGTCGAAGTACGACGCGGTCACGACGGCGAGTTCCCAGGCGAGCTCCCCGAGCCCGGCGTCCGCCGCGTACGAGACGGCCGCCTCCAGCGCGGGAACTTCGTCCCGGAACCACGAAAGCGGTTCGGCCACCAGCCCTTCGTCGAGTGAGGTCCGGGCCGCGCCGCCGGGTTCCGGGCGCAATACACTGCGGGACAACCGATCCGCGGCCTTCTCCGCGAGCCAGAGCCAGCCGCCGAGCACTCGTTCGGTCGCGTTGGCGCGGTCTTCTTCCGGTTCGGCCGCGACCTCCTCGACCGCGAACGCGCGCAGAAGATCATGCACCCGGTAGCGGGGTGCGCCGGTGGCACGCGGGGCGGGCTGGACCATGTTCCGATGCCGCAGGTCTTCCAGCGCGCGAGACGTCACTTCGGGCTCTCCGTCGTCGGCGAGCGCCGCCGCCCACGCGGGGAAATCGGCCGGAGGCAACAGACCCAGTCTGCGAAACAGCCGCTGCCGGTCCGGCGACAGTTGCCGGTAGCCGAGGGACAGACTGCCGCGGACGGCGAGATCCCCCGCGCACAGCCAATCCAGTCGCCGTCGTTCGACGGACAGCTCGCCCGCGACGTCGGCGAGCCGCCAGCCCGTGCGGTCGCCGATCCGGCTGCCGACGATCCGCAACGCCAGCGGGAGCCCGCCGCAGTGTTCGAGAACCTGTTGTGCGGCAACGGGATCTTCGTCGGTTTCGGTGAGTTTCGCGAGAAGAGCCTCCGCGTCGGCCAGCGGCAGGACGTCGACCGGGACCTGTCGGCCGAGTTCGAGACCTGCCAGGACGAACCGGCTCGTGACGATCACCGCGCAGCCGCCACCCGCGGGCAGCAACGGCCGCAGCTGGGCCTCACCGGCGGCGTCGTCGAGGACGAGCAGCACCCGGCGCCCGTGGACCAGGCTGCGGAACAGGCAGGCGCATTCGTCGACGTCGGCCGGGATCCCGTCGGTCGGCACACCGAACGCGCGCAGGAACCCGGCGAGCACGGCCTCCGGTGACCTCGGCTCGTTCGTGGTGCCGCGCAGGGCCGCGAACAGCCTGCCATCGGGGTAGTCGCCGGCGACCTGGTGCGCGAGCCTGATCGCGAGCGAGGACTTCCCGATCCCGCCGGCGCCGGTCAGCAGTACCACGGGCGGGGTGTCGCGGCCGTCGTCGTGGCGCAGTTCCGCCAGCAGATCCGCGCTCAGCTCGTCCCTGCCGACGAAGTCCGGGATGCCCGGCGGCAGCTGGCTCGGCACCGCGGGTTCCTGGTACGCGGGATATTCCCGCGTCGTCATTCCCCGGCCGTCGCGCAGGATCTCGCACTGCAGCGAGCGGATCGACGGCGACGGCTCGACACCGAGTTCGTCGACCAGCCTGCGGCGCCATCCGGCGTAGACGTCGAGTGCCTCCGCCACGCGGCCCGCCCGGGCGAGCGCGGTCATCAACAGCCCGCAGACCCGTTCCCGGAACGGGGCGGCCATGAGCAGGTCACGCAGTTCGGGCACCAACCGGTCGTGCTCGCCGAGCCCGAGTTCGGCTTCGGCCTTGTCCTCCAGAAGCGAAAGCCGTTCCTCCTCCCAGCGCGCGACGACCTCGGCCGCGGCCGGGATCCCGGCCAGTACCGGCCCCCGCAGGAGTTCCAGCGCGTCCCGGAAGTGCTGGGCCGCCTCACGATGACGGTCGAGGGCCAGCAGTTCGCGGCCCCTCGCGGTGAGGCAGGTGAACCGGCCGGCGTCGGTGTCCTCCGGCCGCGCGTCGAGCAGATACGCCGCTCCCCTGGTCAGGATCGGCTGTTCGCCCCGTGGCGAGCGCAAGGCGCGGCGCAGGCCCGAGATCAGCCCCTGGATCTGGACTTTCGCCGAGACCGGTGGCGTTTCGCCCCAAAGCTCGTCGATGATCCGTTCCGACGGCACCGGGCGGCCGGCCTCGATCAGCAGGAGCGCGAACACCCGGCGCGCCTGTGGCGGGCCGAGTGGCAGGTCCGTGCCCTGCCACTCGGCCGCGGGTTCACCGAACAGGCGATAGAAATAGAAACTCTTTTCCTTCACCGATTTCTCCCCCAGTAAATCGAGACACCCCAGTCGAGAGTCTCAGAAATGTCCGGGGGCGGCGTCCGGCATTCGAAGGAACATTTCGCTCAACAGGCGCTGGCCGACGTGTAAATTCTCAACGAAGTCGCCTGGTCGTTGTCGCCGTTCCCGACGTACGACGACTGGGAGCCCGCCTGCATGCAGCGGCTGGTCCCGCTGCCGATGTTGTAGTACCAGCGGGCGTCGACTCCGCGTCGGTTGTGCCAGGACGACATCTGGTCATTGAATCCGTAGTCGACCAGATTCTTGAGCCCCGCGTCCCGGAACTGCAGTCGCCGTCCGCCGAAGTCGCGGTGCTCGTACAGGCACACGTAGTTCGCTTGGCAGTTGCTGGCCGCGCTGGGCGACAACGACAGCGTGGTCTCCCCACCGTTCCAGACGATCTGGTCGCCGACGATCTTCCAGCCCGGGGCGAGCTTCGCCGCGTCGATGCCGGCGGCCTTCAGCGTGGCCACCCCCTCCGGTGCGGCCGAAGCGGGAGCCGCGACGAGCGCCGTCGCGATCGCGGCGACGCCCAGGGCGGTGGAAAAGAACCGAAGAGTGCGCATTTGTCCTCCTTGATTTCGGCGTGCCCTCCGCACACCGAAATCAAGGTCTCGCGAGCCGCTGCCCGGCGCCTAAGCAGTCGAAAAGGGACCGCGGTTCACCCGCTTAGACGTGCTGGTCGCCGATCAGACCCAGTCCGGCGAGCGCCGCGAAGTAGGCGAAGCCCTTCTCGGCGGCGTACTGCCCGAGGGCGAACTTCGGCAGGAGCTCCTGGTCGTACCTCAGCTCCTGAACCGCGGCGAGCTTGATCCACACCGTGGCTATGATCGCTTCGTAGGGGGATTCATGATCACTGGGCGGATCGGCCGCTGGGGACGCCGATGATTGCATTGACCGACTTGAAAGCGTGGCTCTGATGACCGAACTGACCCTTGAAGACGCCCAGAAGGGCCTCGCCGCGCAACCGTTCAGCGTCCTGCTCGGCACGCGAGTGACCTCGTTCGGTGACGGTGCGGCGACTCTGGAGCTCGACATCCGCGAAGACCTGTTGCAGCAGAACGGGTATCTCCATGGCGGGGTGCTCGCGTACGCCGCGGACAACGCGATCACCTTCGCGGCCGGGACCACGCTGGGCCCGGACGTCCTCACCGGCGGCTTCAGCATCAACTATCTGCGGCCGGCGAACGGCGTCCGGCTCGTGGCGGAAGCGCGGGTCCTGCACAGCGGCCGCCGCCAAGCCACCTGCCGCTGCGACCTTTACGTTGTCAGCCAGGAGGGGACCACGACGCTCAGTGCGGCGGCACAGGGAAGCGTCCTGACCAGGAACGGCCCCACCCGCTGATGCACGTGGACACTCGGCGCGCCGAGTGTCCACAGTGGCCGGGTCAGTCGTCGAGACCGCAGCTCGACATGCCCCGGCCCAAGAGGGCGAACGTGGCTTTCGCGGCGGCGACGGCGTCGTCGTAGATCTCGGCAGGCCGTTTGCCGAGGAGAATGAGGTTCAGGTTGTCCCCGACGAGGGTCTGCTGCGATACCAGCACCTGCCGGGCGGCGACCCTGGCCACGACGTCCGACGGCGGCACTTCGATCGCCTCGGCGAACGCGGCGGCCAGGCTCTCCTCACTGCGCCAGAGCTGTTCGCTCAGGCCCAGCCTCAGGTTCTGCGTCGACTGGACCATCCGCTGGAAGGCCAGGTAGTCCTCGTCGTCACACAACCCGGTGCCCGCGTCGTGCTCGGCGAGGCCGGTGAGGAAATGCGCGCGCAGCGCGCCTAGCGGCGTCTGATCAGGCCCACGATCACGAACGATCCGCGCCGTCTCCTCGAAGTGATCGCGGCTCTGATGGAGGACCAGATCCTCCTTGGCCGGAAAGTAGTTGAACACCGTCATCTTCGACACCTCGGCGGCCTCCGCCACCTGCGCGACCGACACCTGGTCGTAGCCGTCGCGGAGGAACAGGGTGATCGCCGCCCGGGAGATGACATCCCGCGTGCGTTGCTTCTTGCGCTCCCGTAGACCCAGCACCTCCGCCATGGGGGAATTCTATCAGCTCTCTCATACCGGATCCAAAATTAGGTCCGGACGATTTCTTGACTCTATATAAGTTTAGGTCCATCCTTACGCCGTGGCGAAGCATCGAACTGAGGGGAAGCCATGAGCGACAGAGGGGGCGGGGGCGCTGAGGCGCTCTACGACGGCGACAAACTGCTGATGAGCAAGACCGCGGTGATCCTGATGGCGCTCGGCTGTCTCGCGACACTGCTGCTGGCTCTGCTGGACATCAACATCGTGACGGCCGTGTCGTGGAAGATGGTCGCCGATCTCGACCCGGTGCACGGTGTCTCGCTACTGCCGTGGCTGACCACGTCCTACGCGCTCGCGGACTGCGTCGTGGTACCGCTGTACGGCAAGCTTTCCGACGTCTACGGCCCGAAACCGGTCTTCGTGTTCTCGCTGACCACGTTCCTGATCGGTTCCGGGCTGTGCGGCATCGCGCGGGACATGACACAGCTGATCCTCTACCGGACGGTGCAGGGTGTCGGGGCAGGCGGTCTGACGGCGGTCGCGCTGATCATCATGGGCACGTTGTTCCGCGACGACGACGAGGACGAAGCAGGCGGGGCGACGTCCACCAAGGTGGCGTTCGCCAGCGTGATGGTCGGCGTCGGGCTGGCGCTCGGCCCCACGCTCGGCGGTTTCGTCGCCGACAGCCTGGACTGGCGCTGGGTGTTCTACCTCAACCTGCCACTGGGCCTGGCGATCCTGCTGGTCGCCATCACCAAGCTGCGACTGCCCCGGCACCGGGAACGGCGCAAGGTGGATTTCCTCGGCGCCGCCCTGATCGCCGGCGCCGCGGCCGCGCTGCTGTTGGTGGCCGACTGGGGTGGCAAGAAATACCCGTGGAACTCCGGCACGATCACCCTGCTCGGCATCTCCGGGCTGATCCTGCTGGGTGCGTTCGTCTGGCGTGTGCTGACCGCGCCGGATCCGCTGGTCCCGTTGCGGCTGCTGCGTCATCCGGTGCTCCGGGTGATGATGCCGGTCTCCCTGTTCACCGGAATGGGGATCGCGGGCGGTCTGTTCTACATCGGCGGCTACCTGCAGGTCGGCCGCGGCCTGAGCGCGACCCAGGCCGGTCTGCTGACGTTGTGCATGGCCGTCGGACTGGTGGCGTCGGTCTTCGTCGCGAAGTGGATCCTTGCCGCGTTCGGAAAGTTCAAGTACCTGCTGTTCGCGGCCGGGCTGCTCCAGGCGATCGTGCTGGCCTGTTTCGGCATGCTGACCTCGGACACCAGCTTCTGGCTGGTCGGTCTCGGCGAGTTCATGATCGGTATCGCGATCGGGCAGTCGCTCGGCATCGCCATGCAGTTCACCCAGAACTCGGTCGGCCTCGAGGACATCGGCGTAGCCACCACGTCGCTGCGCTTCAACCAGCAACTCGGTGTCGCACTCGGCTTCGCGATCTTCAGCACAGTGATGACGCGGACGCTGGCGAACAACCTCACCGGAGCAGCCGGTGCGGCCAACAACAACGGCGAACTGAACACCTCGATCCTCGAGACGCTTCCACCGGATCAGCGGCAGGCCGCCGTGTCGACGTTCATCGGTGCCATCGACATCGTGTTCTTGATGGCATCGGCCATCGCCCTGATCACCGGCGTGATCGCCTTGTTCCTCAAGGAAAAGGCCCCGTGGACGGACGTCCACGGAGCCTCTCGAACGACAGGGTGACCTACCAGCCGCGCTCGGAAAGGCGGTGCGGCTCGGGCACGTCGTCGACGCTGATGCCCACCATCGCTTCCCCGAGACCACGGGAAACCTTCGCGATGACGTCCGGGTCGTCGTAGAACGTGGTGGCCTTGACGATCGCCTCGGCGCGCTGTGCCGGGTTGCCGGACTTGAAGATGCCGGAGCCGACGAACACGCCTTCGGCACCGAGCTGCATCATCATCGCGGCGTCGGCCGGGGTCGCGATACCGCCCGCGGTGAACAGCACGACGGGGAGCTTGCCCTTCGCCGCGACCTCCTTGACGAGCTCGTACGGGGCCTGGAGTTCCTTGGCCGCAACGTAAAGCTCGTCCTCGGGCAGCGAGGAGAGACGGCGCAGCTCGGCACGGATCTTGCGCATGTGCGTGGTCGCGTTCGACACGTCGCCGGTGCCGGCCTCGCCCTTGGACCGGATCATCGCCGCGCCCTCGTTGATGCGGCGCAGCGCCTCGCCGAGGTTGGTCGCACCACAGACGAAGGGCACCGTGAAGGCCCACTTGTCGATGTGGTTCTCGTAGTCGGCCGGGGTCAGCACCTCGGACTCGTCGATGTAGTCGACGCCGAGCGACTGGAGCAGCTGCGCCTCGACGAAGTGGCCGATGCGGGCCTTCGCCATGACGGGGATCGAAACGGCCTCGATGATGCCGTCGATCAGGTCCGGGTCGCTCATCCGGGCGACGCCGCCCTGCGCGCGGATGTCCGCGGGGACCCGCTCGAGCGCCATCACCGCGACGGCACCGGCGTCCTCGGCGATCTTCGCCTGCTCGGCGGTGACCACGTCCATGATCACACCGCCCTTGAGCATCTCCGCCATCCCGCGCTTGACCCGGGCGGTGCCGGTGAGCGAGGTGGTGGCCGTGTTCGTGGAGTCGTCAGACACTGCTGGACCTTTCGGAATGCGCACGAGTGGGGTGACGCCTCCGAGGGTAGGCCGCTTTTGGACCTCTGAAGCAGGCCAGTTCGCGGCGATTTCAGCAGTCCACTGGGTGATCTGGCCCGCACTACTCCCCCGCGTTTCGTCCTCTGAATGCGGTGGTTCGACAGCGAACTACCGCATCCAGAGGACGAAACGCGTCAGCGGGCCAGGCCCTGTTCGAAGGCGAACAGGCCGTCCGGGTCGTACTTCCGCGCGACCCGGCGCAGCCGCGGCAGGCTTTCGCCGTAGTACGCCTTCGTCCACTCCGGCATCTCCGGGTCGATGTAGTTGATGTACCCGGCGCTCCCGAACTCACGGCCGAGTTCGTCCCGCACCCGGCCGATGACCTGGCGCGCGTACGCCTCGCCGCCTTCGAGGCCGCGGATGATCTGGATACTGCCCAGGGCCGATCGGTACGGGAAACACGACTCGCTCGACGGCACCCGCGCGATCGCGCCGCCGTACGCGTCCACGATCGAATACAGCTGCGGATCACTCGCCAGCAACGCCGCCAGCGCGTCGGTGTCGGGCACCGGATGGGTCAGTATCCGTGAGGTGGCCACGTACTCCCCGCGCTGCGCGACGGCGGCGGGGAAAGCGGCCTCCTGGGCGAAGGTCCGCATCGTGGCCAGGTGGCCTTGCTCGGTCACTTCGCGTTTGAGCGGCTGGACTCCGACGCGGCGGACCAGATCGTCCAGCAAGGGATTCACTTGCGTGGCCGAGCCCACGAAACAGCCGCCGCAGTTCGCCGTCTCGGCGCCGAGGCCCATCCCGGACCACAGCTCGTCCGGCATAGCGGGTTGCCACTCCTGCCAGGCCGCGACCAAGGCGGCCAGCGCGGCGGGCGGGAAGACCAGGTTGAAGTTCGTCAGCGTCCTGGCAGGCGCCGTGCGGAAGGTGAACGACGTGACGATGCCGAAGTTGCCGCCGCCACCGCCGCGCAACGCCCACAGCAGGTCCGGCGCCGTCTCCGCCGACACCAGGCGTGCCTTGCCATCCGCGCCGACGAAGCGCACGGACTCGACGTTGTCGCAGGTCAGCCCATACTTACGACCCAGAACCCCGATCCCGCCGCCGAGGGTCAAGCCGGCGATGCCGACCTGAGGACAGCTGCCGGCGGGCAGTGCGCGGCCCTCCGCCGCCAACGCTTCGTACACCCGGCCGAGCTGCGCGCCCGCCCCGATCGCCGCCCGGCCACCGGGCAGGATCTCGACCGCGTTCAGCCGGGACAGGTCGACGACGAGCCCTTCGTCCACTGTGGAATAACCGGCGTAGCTGTGCCCGCCCGAGCGGGCCGTGATCGGAATCCGCTGCCTGGCAGCGAAATCGACACAACGGCGGACGTCGTCCTCGTTCGCGCAGACCGCGACACCGGCGGGCAGCCGATGGTCGTAGAGGCTGAAGAACCCGAGCCTCACTTCGTCGTAGCCGGGGTCGCCGGGCCGGAACAGCTCGCCCGCCAGCCGGGCGCGCAGCCGCTCCCACGGACCACCGCTCTCGGGAATGGCGGCGGGCACCGCCGCCATCATCGGGACCGCCCCTGCCAGCCGTAACACCGTGCGTCTGTCGAGCTCCATCGCTCATCCCCCACCGTCGGATCCACCTCCGGGTGCCGCCATCGAGCATAACGGCGCGTCGACATTCGGGGGGTCCCTCGCCGGTCGCCTTGCCGCGACGCCCGTCGCGGGTGTGTGATCGAGGACACACCTGTACGCGGCATCGTGTGGTGAGGAGACCGGCATGGCCGACAAACAGAGCAAGAACGGAGACTCCGGGGCCGCCGTCGCTGTGGACGACCCGGCGAAAGTGCGCAACGTCGTCCTGGTCGGCCCGTCGGGGTCGGGCAAGACGACACTCGCCGAAGCCCTGCTCGCCGCGTCCGGCACGGTGACGCGGGCAGGCTCGGTGGTGGAGGGCACCACGGTATGCGACCACGATCCCGCCGCGGTCCGGCAGCAGCGGTCGGTCGGTCTCTCGGTCGCGCCGGTGCTGCACCAGGGCCACAAGATCAACCTCATCGACACCCCCGGGTACGCCGATTTCGTCGGCGAACTGCGGGCCGGGCTCCGCGCCGCCGACGCCGCGTTGTTCGTGGTCTGCGCGGCGGAAGGCGTCGACGCGGCCACGGTCGCGGTGTGGGAGGAGTGCGCGGCCGTCGGGATGCCGAGGGCGGTGGTCGTCTCCCGGCTGGACCATCACCGCGCCGACCCCGGAGGCGAGATCGCGGCCTGTCAGGAGGCCTTCGGAGCCGGCGTCCTGCCGCTGTACCTGCCCGCGCGCGACGGGCTCGTCGGGCTCATCACGCGCCGCTATTTCGACTATTCACAGGGCTTCCCGCCCGAAATCGGCGAGCCGGACGAGGCCGAGCTCGCGCGGATGACCGAGGCCCGCAACGAGCTGATCGAAGGGGTCATCGCCGAGAGCGAGGACGAGTCCCTGATGGACCGGTACCTCGCCGGTGAGGAGATCGCCGAGGACACGCTGATCGCCGACCTCGAGACCGCCGTCGCCCGCGGCTCCTTCCATCCGGTGATCCCGGTGTGCGCGACGACCGGGGTCGGGCTCGCCGAAGTCCTCGACGGGATCGTGCGTGCCTTCCCGTCACCGCTGGAGCACGTCCCGCCGGAGGTCACCTCGCCCACTGGGGAGCCGCATGCCGGGCTCCGCGCCGATCCCGACGGCCCGCTGGCGGCCGAGGTGGTCCGGACCGCTGTCGACTCCTACGTCGGCAGGGTGTCGCTGGTGCGGGTGTTCTCCGGGACGCTTCGCCCGGAACGGCCGGTGCACGTCTCCGGCCACGGTCTCGCCGAACGCGGGCACGAGGATCACGACGCCGACGAACGGGTCGCGCATCTGTACTCCCCGCTCGGCGCGAACCTGCGCGAAGTCCCGTACTGCGTCGCGGGCGACCTCTGCGCGCTCACCAAGGTCGGCTCGGCGGAAACCGGTGACACCGTTTCCTCGCCGGAAGACCCGCTGATCATGAAACCGTGGGCGATGCCGGAACCGCTGCTGCCGGTCGCCGTCATCGCGAAGACGCGCAGCGACGAGGACACGCTGGCGCGCAACCTCGCCCGGCTCGTCGCGGGCGACCCCACGCTCCGGCTCGACCGCAACGCCGAGACCAACCAGCTCGTGCTGTGGTGCATGGGCGAGGCCCACGCCGACGTCGTGCTGTCGCGGCTGCGCGCGGGAGGCGCCGACGTGGACACCGAACCCGTCCGCATCAGCCTGCGTTCGACCTTCGCCGGATCGGCTCGCGGGCACGGACGGCACGTCAAGCAATCAGGCGGGCACGGCCAGTTCGCCGTCTGCGACATCGAGGTCCAGCCATTGCCGAGGGGGTCGGGCTTCGAGTTCGTGGACAAGGTCGTCGGCGGCTCGGTACCCCACCAGTTCATCCCGAGCGTCGAGAAGGGAGTCCGTGCCCAAGCCCAGCGAGGGATCGTCGACGGCCATCCGCTGATCGATATCCGGGTGACCCTCGTCGACGGCAAGGCGCACAGCGTCGACTCGTCGGACGCCGCGTTCCAGACGGCGGGCGCGCTGGCGCTGAAGGAGGCCGCCGCGGCGGCCAAGATCGCGCTGCTCGAACCGCTCGAAGAGGTGGCGGTGCGGCTTCCGGACGAGCACCTGGGCACCGTGCTGGGCGATCTCTCGTCCCGGCGGGGCCGCGTACTCGGCACCGAATCGGGTGAAGGCGGCCGCACGGTCATCCGCGCCGAGGTCCCCGCGGTCGAGCTCCTGCGTTATGCGATCGACCTACGTTCGCTGACATCGGGCACGGCGACGTTCACACGCAAGCACGCCCGGTTCGAGCCGATGCCGGAAGGGGCGGTCGCCGTTCACTGAGGGCGAGAAAAGTCGAAGCCGCCCGGCCGTCCGTTCCGGTCGGCCAGCAGACCGGCCAGGGTGGCGACGGCGATCTCGGGCGGTGTGCGTGAGCCGATGTTCAACCCGACCGGGCGATGGACGCGCGCGATCTCGTGGTCCGGGACGTCCAGCGCCTTGAGCGCGGCGACGTGCGGGCCGGCGTGGCGCGGATTGCCCAGCACCCCGACCCACCTGGCCGGGCGGTCCAGTACGGCCTTGAGCACATCACCGAGCTCGGGCCGGTCGTGATCGGTGACGACGACGTCGGCGTCCGCGCCGAGGTCCGGCACCGTCGTGACGGCCTCCAGGCCGGCCTCGACATCCGTCACGCGTGCGCCGTCCGGCTCGAACAGCACCGCCTTGTAGCCGAGGTCTTGGCCGTAACGCAGGAGGAACGACGCGACCGGCGTCGCGAACACCGCCACCAGCAGCCGCTCGCTCATGGGTCCGTCCTCCTAAAGTTCGGGCTCGGCGATCTCGAAGTATTCCGGAAGCCGGGCTGTCCCGGCGAGGCCGAAGTACCGGACCTTCCGCCGCCGCCTCAGGTGCAGGGTGTCCCGGACGGCGTCGTTGTGCACGCGTCGCGCGATGACGACGCGGTGCTCGGCGTCGGTCAGCTCTTCGGCGAGCGGCGGCGGCAAGGCGGCGCGATCGACGCGCGCCAGCCGCAAAGTCAGCTCGCTTTCTTCCGCTTCACGATCCGGCCTCGGCGCCCGCTCGGCACGCTCACCCAGCGCCCGCAGCTCCTCGTCACCCAGGATCGCGGCGGCCGCCCTGGCGACGACGGCGCGCCGCGCGAGGGCCGCGTCGAGGGCCGCCCAGCCGGCGTCCGTGCGGACGTGCAGCCGGTCCAGCCGGTTCGCCGTCGCGAGCAGGAACAGCCCGCCCAGCACCACGATCGCGGCCACCAGACCGCCGATCCACATCCAGGTCGTCACCGGCTGAACTCGCGTTCCCCCGCGCCGACCCGGCGGGGGTCGGCGGCGATCGCCGTCTCGTACACCCGCAGGACCTGCGTGGTGACCACGGACCAGTCGAACATCGCGACCCGCTCCCCGGCGGCCGCCGCCAGCGAGGCCCGGCGGGCCGGGTCTCCGAGCAGCTCACGCAATCCGTCGGCCAGCGCCGCCGCGTCGCCGGTCTCGGTCAGCATCCCGGCCTTGCCGTCGTCGAGGACACGGCGGAACGAGTCCAGGCCGCTCGCCAGCACGGGCGTGCCCGCCGCCATCGCCTCGGTGAGGATCATCCCGAAGCTCTCGCCGCCGGTGTTCGGCGCGCAGTAGACGTCGACGCTGCGCAGCGCCCGCGCCTTCGTCTCGTCGTCGACCTGGCCGAGCAGATCGATATGCGGCGCCAGCTCCGGCCCGGCTTCGCGCCGGAGCTGATCCGCGTCGCCGCGGCCGACGACCAGCAGCCGCAGCTCCTCGAACTCCGGAAGCAGCATCCGCAAGGCCTCCAGCAGCACCCCCATCCCCTTGCGGGACTCGGTGTACCGCCCGACGAATCCGACCGTGCCGCCCGCTCGCGGGTAGCCGTCCAGCGGGAGCGCGCGGGAGAAGAAGTCGACGTCGACGCCGTTGGGCACCTCGACCGCGTCGCCCCCGGCGTGCTCGACCTGGACCCGGCGGGCCAGCGCCGAAACCGCGATCCGCGCGGTGATCTTCTCCAGCAGCGGCCGCAGCACCGGCTGGAACGCCGCCAGCGTCCGCGAACGCGTCGTCGCGGTGTGGAAGGTCGCCACGATCGGTCCGTCCGCGACCTTCAGCGCCAGCAAGGAAAGGCTCGGCGCGGCGGGCTCGTGCAGGTGCAGGACGTCGAAGTCGCCGTCGCGGATCCACCGCCGCACCCGGGCGTAGGACACCGGGCCGAATTGCAGCCGCGCGACCGAGCCGTTGTACGGGATACCGAGCGCCTTCCCGGCGGGGACCACGAAATCCGGGACGTCGGAGTCTTCGTCCGCCGGAGCCAGGACCGAGACCTGGTGCCCGCGCGCCAGCAGTGCCTTCGCGAGATCGATGACGTGCCCCTGCACGCCGCCCGGCACGTCGAACGAATACGGGCAGACGATCCCGATCTTCATGACCCGTGACTGAGCCATCCGCTCAGCTCGCTTCGCCGAGTTCGGCCTGTTCCCCGGCTTCGAAATCGGAGAGCCAGAACTTCTGCATCATGTGCCAGTCGGCCGGATGCGCGGCGATGTCCCCGGCGAAGATGTCCGCCAGCGCCTGGGTGGCCGCCGGGACCTCGGAGCGGTTCGTCACCCGGATCCGCGGATGCAGCCTGATCTGCCAGCCGTCCTCGGTGAACCAGCAGCCCGCCGGGATCAGCGCGGCGCCGGTGGTGGCGGCCAGCCTGGCAGGCCCGCCCGGCATCCGGGTCTGCTCGCCGAAGAATTTGACCGGTACCCCGGAATTCGTCAGGTCCCTGTCCCCCACCAGGCAGATCGCCTTGTTCTCCCGCAGCCGCTTGAGCAGCACGCGCATCGCGGAGCTGTCGCCGGTCAGCGGCACGATCTCGAAACCGAGCGATTCCCGGTAGGACACGAACCGCTGGTACAGCGATTCGGGCTTCAGCCGCTCCGCGACCGTGGTGAACCCGCCGAGATAGTCCGCGAGCCAGACACCGGCGGCATCCCAGTTCCCGCTGTGCGGCAGCGCCATCACCGCTCCGTTACCCTCGGCGAGGGCGGCGTCGAGGTTCTCCACCCCGGTGATCGACTGGGCGACCTTGCGGCTGACCTCCTTGTGGTCCATCGAGGGCAGCCGGAACATCTCGTGCCAGTAGCGGGCGTAAGAGCGCATCGCGCGGCGGGTCAGTTCGTCGAGTTCGGCGCCGTCGGCCTGCGGCACGACCCTCGCGAGATTGCTCCGCAGCTGGCGCACGCCGCCGCCGTCCCGCCGGACGGCCAGATCGGCGCCCAGCCCGAAGGTCACCGCGCCCATCGACTCCGGCAGCCAGCGCGCGAGCCGCCAGCCCGCCGCGTAGCCGAAGTCGCTGAGGCGCTGGGAGAACCCGCTCATGCCCCGCCCTCCGCGGCGGGTGGCCCGGCCGCCTTCGCGGCCCTTGCCGCCTTGGCCACCGCGGCCGTCCGCTGCAGCAGGGTGATCACCGAAAGCACCGCGAGGAGCCAGAGCGTGATGTCCACGGTGTACGGAACGCCCAGACCGTGCAGTCCGGTTCCCACGAGGGCGATGATCAGGCGTTCCGCGCGTTCGACGAGCCCGCCGTCCGCCTCCAGACCGGAAGCCTCGGCGCGGGCCTTGACGTACGAGATGACCTGCGCGAGCACCAGGCAGATCAGCGCGGCGGCCGCGGCCGGGCGGTTGTCGTCGTGGACGAAGCACCACCAGGCGATCGCGGCGAACAACGCGCCGTCGACCAGCCTGTCGCAGGTCGCGTCGAGGACCGCCCCGAACGCCGTGCCGTACCCGCGGGCGCGGGCCATCGCGCCGTCGAGCAGGTCCAGCATCGCGAAGCCCCAGACGGTGAAGGTGCCCCACAGCAGCATGTCGTTGGGGAAGAACCCGAGCGCGCACAGCACCGCCCCGGCCGTGCCGATGACGGTCATCGCGTTGGGGGTCAGACCGGCGCGCACGAGCACCTTCCCCATCGGGTCGGTGACGCGGGAAACGGAGGCGCGCGCGAAAATGTTGAGCATCGGTTCTTCAGGTGCACCTAAGCAGCAGGGTCGGGTGGCCGCCCGAAGCCTATCCACCCGCACCGACAGAGGTGACGCGCCCGCCCCTGGACCGGCTCCCGGTCAGTCCGCTTTGGCCAGTTCGGCCGAGTCTTCGAGGTCCGCGAGAGTCTCTTCCCGCAACGCCAATTCCGCCTCGGCCGCGGCGCATTTCGGCGACAGCCGCCCCAATACGGCGGCGCTGATCTCGCCGAGCGCGGTCACCTGTTCGGGGGTCAGCGGGTCGAAGAGGCTCTCGCGGACCGCCTCGACGTGCCCGGGGGCGGCCTCCTCCAGCGCCGCGAAACCGGCCGGGGTGAGCACCGCCCAGGAACCGCGTTTGTCGGTGGGACAGGACTCACGGCGCACCCAGCCGTTCGCCTCGAGGCGCGCGACGGCGTGCGAGAGCCTGCTGCGCGACGCCTTGCGCGCGTCGGCGAGTTCGCTCATCCGCAGCCGCCTGTCCGGCGCCTCGGACAGGGCGACGAGCACTTCGTAGTACGTGTGGGGCATGCCCGCCTCGTGCTGAAGCTGGCCCTCCAGGTGCGCTTGCAGCATCCGCGTGGCCGCGGAGAAGTCACGCCAGACTTTTTGCTCCTCGTCGGAGAGCCATCGGGGTTCGGACATGACACCCATACTACCCCTGGTTGAACGCTCAACCAAATTGCGCTACAGTCACAGTTGAGCGCTCAACCAGACGAGGGTTCACCACGAACGCACACAGACTTTGGAGATCGACTCACATGACCACCACCGAGATCCCGGGCTACGTCGCAGGCAAGTGGACGATCGACACCGCCCACTCCGACATCGCCTACACCGTGAAGCACCTCGGACTGGCGAAGTCCCGCGGCAACTTCACCGCCTTCACCGGTGAGGTCGTCACGGCCGACAACATCCTCGACTCGTCGGTCACCGTGGAGATCGACGCCTCGTCGGTCGCCAGCGGCGTCGACGGGCGTGACACGCACCTCAAGTCGGAAGACTTCTTCCACGTCGACGAGCACCCGGTCATCACCTTCCGCTCGACCGGCATCCGCGAGGACGGCGGCGACTACGTCATCGACGGCGAGCTCACCTGGCGCGGCAAGACCGTCCCGGTCTCGCTCGAAGCCGAGTTCAACGGCATCGGCACCAACCCGGCCAACGACAACGCCACCACGCTCGGCGTCTCGGCCACCGCCACCGTGAACCGCCGCGACTTCGGCATCGGCCCGGAGGGCAACGCCTTCCTGTCCGAGAAGGTCAAGATCGACATCGAGCTGCAGGCCGCGCTCAACGCCTGAGGCCCGCTGGGTCGTCCAGTCCGTGAAGGCCTCCTTCCCTACCCTAAAGGTAGTGAAGGAGGCCTTCACGGACATATGGCCTGGAGCTACCAGGCGTCCGCCAGCAGCTGCCGCGTCTCCCCCAGCAACTGCGGCAGCACCTTCGTGTGCCCGATCACCGGCATGAAGTTCGCGTCGCCGCCCCACCTCGGCACCACGTGCTGATGCAGATGCGCGGCGATCCCCGCGCCGGCGATCACGCCCTGGTTCATCCCGATGTTGAACCCGTGCGCCGACGAAACCTCCCGGATCACCCGCATCGCGTGCTGGGTGAACTCCGCCACCTCGACGGTCTCCTCCGGCGTCAGGTCCGTGTAGTCCGCGACATGGCGGTACGGCACGGCCATCAGGTGACCGGGGTTGTACGGATACAGGTTCAGCACCACGTACACGGTCTTCCCACGCGCGATGATCAGCGCGTCCTCGTCGCTCTTCTCGGGAAGACGACAGAACGGGCAGCCCTCGTCGGGTTTCTTCGACCCCTGCACGTAGGCGAGCCGATGCGGGGTCCACAGGCGCTGTAACGCGTCCGGGACCCCCACACCGTCCTGTCCGACGACTTCTGGGCCATCGAGGCCCGTCACCGGAGGACCGCCTCCAAGCCCGCCACGGTCGGCGAAGAGTTCTCACGGCGCTGGACCCAGCCGGCGATCGCCTCGACCGCGTCGGCCACCGGGACACTGTTGATCTGGCCGCCGTCACGGAACCGGAACGACACCGCGCCCGCCTCGACGTCCTTCGCGCCCGCCAGGAGCATGAAGGGCACCTTCTGCGTGGTGTGGGTGCGGATCTTCTTCTGCATCCGGTCGCCGCTCGCGTCGACGTCGACCCGGATCCCCTTGGCCCGCAGCGCCTTCTCGACGCCGCGCAGGTGCTCGACCTGGTCCTCGGTGATCGGGATGCCGACCACCTGGACCGGCGACAGCCACGCCGGGAACGCCCCCGCGTAGTGCTCGGTCAGCACGCCGAAGAACCGCTCGATCGAGCCGAACAGCGCGCGGTGGATCATCACCGGACGCTGACGGCTGCCGTCGCCCGCGGTGTACTCCAGTTCGAACTTCTCGGGCAGCATGAAGTCCAGCTGGATGGTCGACATCTGCCAGGTGCGGCCCAGCGCGTCCTTCGCCTGCACGGAGATCTTCGGCCCGTAGAACGCGGCGCCGCCCGGATCCGGCACCAGTTCCAGACCGGAGTCCACGGCGGCGGTCCGCAGCACCTCGGTCGCCTCGGCCCAGACCTCTTCGGAACCGATGTACTTCTCTTCGTTCCGAGTGGACAGTTCGAGGTAGAAGTCGTCGAGACCGTAGTCGCGCAACAGGTTCAGCACGAAGTCCAAAAGGGACTTCAGCTCACCGGGCACCTGCTCGAGGGTGCAGAAGATGTGCGCGTCGTCCTGCGTCATGCCGCGCACGCGGGTGAGACCGTGGATCACGCCGGACTTCTCGTAGCGGTACACGGAACCGAACTCGAACATCCGCAGCGGCAGTTCCCGGTAGGAACGCCCGCGCGAACGGAAGATCAGGTCGTGGAACGGGCAGTTCATCGGCTTGAGGTAGTAGTCCTGGCCGGGTTTGCGGACCGAACCGTCCTCGTTGTGCTCGGCGTCGAGGTGCATCGCCGGGTACATGCCGTCGCGGTACCAGTCGAGGTGACCGGAGGTCTCGAACAGCGCGCCCTTGGTGATGTGCGGCGAGTAGACGAAGTCGTACCCGGCTTCGACGTGCCGCTGGCGCGAGTAGTTCTCCATCTCCTGCCGGATGATCCCGCCCTTGGGGTGGAACACCGGCAGCCCCGAGCCGATCTCGTCGGGGAAGGAGAACAGGTCCAGCTCGACACCGAGCTTGCGGTGGTCGCGCCGCTCGGCCTCGGCGAGGCGCTCCAGGTAGACGTCCTGCGCCTCCGCGGATTCCCACGCGGTGCCGTAGATCCGCTGCAGCTGCGGGTTCTTGTCGTTACCGCGCCAGTACGCGGCGGCGACCCGGGTGAGCTTGAACGCCGGGATGAACTTGGTGGTCGGCACGTGCGGGCCGCGGCAGAGGTCGCTCCACACGCGCTCCTTGGTGCGCGGGTCGAGGTTGTCGTAGATGGTCAGCTCTCCGCCGCCGACCTCCATCACCTCGGAAGTGTCCACATCGGACTTGATGTCGACGAGCTCCAGCTTGAACGGCTCGTCGGCGAGTTCCTTCTTGGCCTCGTCGACCGAGTCGAAGACGCGGCGGGAGAACTGCTGCGCGCCCTTCACGATCTGCTTCATGCGCTTCTCGAGCGCCTGCAGGTCTTCCGGGGTGAACGGGGTGTCGACGGCGAAGTCGTAATAGAAGCCGTCCTTCACCGGCGGGCCGATGCCGAGCTTGGCCTGCGGGAACTGCTGCTGCACGGCCTGGGCGAGCACGTGGGCGGCCGAATGGCGGATGACGCTGCGCCCGTCCTCGGTGTTCGCCGCGACGGCCTCGACCTCGACCTCGGCCTCCGGGGCCCAGGAGAGATCGCGGAGGTTGCCCTCGGCGTCGCGCACGACGACGATCGTGTCCGGCCCCTTGGTCGGCAGCCCGGCTTCGCGGACCGCGGTGCCCGCCGTAGTGCCCGCCGGTACCACCACGCGCGGGGCGGTTGCGGCTGCTACTGACGACGGCTGGGACACGATGGACTCCTCGCGGTTAAAGCGGATGGTTCCCGTGATGTTAGTCGTCAGGTGCGGCGCGGCTCACGCGCATTACCCCTAACACCACGAAGGCCTCCTTCCCATCGGAAGAAGGCCTTCGCGTATCGGGGAACGAGGTCAGACGGTCTCGACGACCTCGTCGAAGTCCAGCCGCGGCAGGCGGTCGAACCAGGGGTTCTCGCCCGGCTTGCCGACGTTGATCACGACGAGGGACTTCCACGGCTTGTCCGCGAAGAACTCCTTGTCGATGCCGTCGGCGTCGAAGCCGGTCATCGGGCCGGCGGCCAGCCCGGCGGCACGGACGCCGATGATGAAGTAACCGACCTGCAGCAGGGCGTTGAGCTTGGCGGTCTCGACACGGCTCGTCTCGTCGGCGAACAGGTCCTTGGCACCCGGGAAGTGCGGGAACGTGCGCGGCAGGTTCTCGTGGAACTCGGTGTCGGCGGCCAGCACGACGGTCACCGGCGCGGCCTCGGTCTTGGCGCGGTTGCCCTCGGACATCAGCGGGGAGAGCCGCTTCTTGCCCTCTTCGGTGCGGATCACCAGCGCGCGCAGCGGCTGGTTGTTCATCGACGTCGGAGCCCATTTGACCAGCTCGTAGATCGCGCGGATCTGCTCGTCGGTCACCGGCTCGTCGCTGAAGTTGTTCGCGGTACGGGCCTCGCGGAACAACAGGTCCTGAACGTCCTGCGGGAGGTTCAAGGCTTCGGTCGGCTCAACGCTGGTGGTCATGGGTGGATCTTCCTTCCGTACGCGTCCTGTACCCGTCCCAACCTAGTTGAGCGCTGAACTATTTCTCGCTCAACTATCGCTGCGTGTGGGTCCGGTCACAGGAAGGCGTCAGTAGGCACCTCGTCCCTGCACCACCGCGCGGAAGGTCTTCCAGAGGATCACCAGGTCGAGGGCGAGGGACCAGTCCTCGACGTAGCGCAGGTCGAGGCGGATGCTCTCGGCCCAGCTGAGGTCGCTGCGCCCGCTGACCTGCCAGAGCCCGGTCAGCCCCGGCTTGACCAGGAGACGGCGGCGCGCGTCGGGGGCGTACTTCGCGGTCTCCTCGGGCAGCGGCGGACGGGGGCCGACGAGCGACATCCGCCCGCTCACGACGTTGAGCAGCTGCGGCAGTTCGTCGAGGGAGTACCGGCGAAGCAGACCGCCGACCCGGGTCACCCGCGGATCCTTGCGCATTTTGAACAGCGGGCCCGCGCCTTCGTTGTCCGCCTGGAGA
Source organism: Amycolatopsis sp. NPDC102389 (assembly GCF_044765885.1). Classification (NCBI taxonomy): domain Bacteria; kingdom Bacillati; phylum Actinomycetota; class Actinomycetes; order Pseudonocardiales; family Pseudonocardiaceae; genus Amycolatopsis; species Amycolatopsis sp. NPDC102389. The sequence goes on along the minus strand of NZ_JBIWKX010000027.1, from coordinate 29,384 downwards.
TCGTGCTTGAGCTTGTCGGCGTTCGTGACCATCGTGCGGAACTTCAGCATCGTGAAGGTGTGGCCGTCGCGGCCGACGCGACGCTGCCGGTAGATCACCGGGCCGCGGTCGTCGAGTTTGATCGCGACCGCGATCGCCAGCAGCAGCGGGGAAAAGAGGGTGAGGAGCAGGGCCGAGCCGAACCGGTCGAGCCCTTCCTTGACCAGACGGCGGCCGCCGGTGAACATCGGCGCGGTGACCCGCAGCAGCGGCATGCCGAGCACACCGGAGACGTTCAGCCGCGGTCCGGCGACCTCCATCAGCATCGGCGCGACCACCATCTCGGCCGAGGTTCCTTCGAGGTCCCAAGCGAGCCGCTGGAGGCGCTTCGGGTTCCAGTGCTGATCGGCGGTCACGGCGACCACCCGGTAGCCGCCGCGGCGGACGTGGCCCGCGAGATCGTCGAGCTTGCCGACGATCGGGACGCCTTCCACCTCGCCGCTCCCCCGTTCCGCGCCGGCGCCGGAGTACGTGCAGACGGCTTCCACGCGCCAGCCGACATGGGGATCGGCCTTGGTGCGCGCGATGAGATCGGCGACCGTGTCGGGACTTCCGGCCGCGAGCACCGGCAGCAGGCATTCACCGAGCCGTCTGCGCCGGTGCAGCACCTGTCTCAGCGCGTACCGCTGCAGGAACATGAAGACCGAGATCATCGGGACGACGATGAAGACCCACGGTTGCACGGCGAGCGCGCCGAAGAGCAGGCCGCCCAACGCGACGAGGACAGCGGTGGTCACCAGGCCACGCCCCAGCGTCCGATACTCCTCCGCGCCCTCGCCCAGCACACGCGGGCTCCAGGCACGGCAGACCGACAGCCCGAACAGGAAGGCTGCGGCGGTACCGAGCGCGTGCATGTCGTGCGGATCGGAGCGATCGATCAAGAAGGCGCTCATCACGATGAGCACGAACGCGGTGAAAACGTCACTACCGATGACCCAGGCGCGGTAGCGCGATTCCCAAGCCGCGTAAGGGGGCCGCGCCGACGTGGTGTCGACCGCGGCGGCATCGCCCGCGCCCCTTTGCGGGGGGAGCGGAATCGACTGGAGGTCGATGTGCTGCGGCGTCCCGTTGACGGTGGACGACGGCCGCACCGACTCTTCCATCAGACCTCCCGGAGTGGGAATTCCCGAACGCCGGATCAACACGCTGAGTAAATGAGACTGATCTCGAAGAGTGATCGATTCTCAAGGTCTCGCAGCGGCCGATGGGGCGACACACGCCAAGGTATCGGCCACTCTCCGGCCATCGTTACAAGGATTTCCAGCCACACCCTGGGCGAGCATCCGGCAAATGAATGCCGTGTTGATAACAAGATGATGACGATGCGTAATAGGCCGTATCCTCCGAACAACTACTCAAAGTAGTCACGAATTCCCCGGGTTCGCGGCCACTTGGAGCACCGCTTCCCCGATCGGCCGAACAGCCCGGAAAACTCCACAGTGGACGGTGCGCGGAAGTCGATCTCCGGCCGGTCCACTGTGGATTTCACGGCCCGGGAGGACCACGGCCCGCCCGGCGCGTCCACCTACCTTGTCAATCGGTCACCGGGGTGGCGTTTCGTCACATCACGTCGACGTCACGGCGGCCCCGTGGCCGGAGCCGGACGGGTGAGCCGCCCGACCATGCCCCACGTCACTTTCTTCGTGGTCTGGACCTTTCGCCGGACGATTCGTGCCGAGGATCACAAAGAAGTCTCAATGGTCGGATCATGCGACATTTTCATGACGCGACACGCGCTCTCCGGCGAATGTCCACACCGGCCGGAAGGGCGGGCTTCGGGGATCTTCGAACCGGCGGCACCCGCCACGCCGGGTGGATTCACCGCACCGCCCGGGCCGCCCGCGACGGCAGAAGTACCGCCCCCACATAACCCGCGTCCGACCTGGGGATCGAATGCCGCCGGACGGCGCACCGCCGACAGTGCCCGAGAATGAATCAAGGCCCCGGACCGATGGTCCAGGGCCTTCATCCGGTGGGCGATACTGGGATCGAACCAGTGACCTCTTCGGTGTGAACGAAGCGCTCTCCCGCTGAGCTAATCGCCCGCTCGCGGTGTCCGGCAGACTCTACCCCACGACTTTAGGGGGCCTGCAAACGGGTGGTTCCCGCCGACCACACTCCGCTCACCAGCAAATACGGAGCGAACAACCGCGAGCTAGTCGGGGTTGTCACGGCCGGGGGCCGCCCGCGACGCGTTTCGACATTCGTGCGACGGTGCTATCGCGTGACGACTAAACCGCGCAGTATGTACATGTGGACTGCCTGCAGGGCGCATGTAGGGCTGCGCGTCGCGCGGGTGATGATGGGGTGACGGAGCATGGACCCGGGGTCCGATGACCCCGTCCGGGTGATCTGCGGCAAAACCGCGTTCCGATCAGCCGGCCGATACGTCACATCATCGCCACTCGGTTCGACCGGGCCGGGAAGGAGACGAAGGGTAGGACGATGCGCAACGATCACGTGACGCTCCGCTCGACGGCGGTGTTCGACCTCCTGGCGCCGCGGACCCCCGCGGTTCCGGTCAAGGTGGAACTGCGATACGACACACGCGACCCGTACGCGGTCGTGGCCGCCTTCCGCACCGGCCGCGCCGGCTGGGTCGAGTGGGTCTACGCGCGCGACCTCCTCGCGGACGGCCTCCTGGCCGACGCGGGCGACGGCGACGTACGCATCCGCCCCTCCGTCGAAGACCCCGAGTCCGTCCTCATCGAACTGAACTCGCCGTCCGGGCACGCCATGTTCGAGGCGTCCGCTCAGGAGCTGGCCGACTTCCTCGACCGGACCTACGACGTCGTGCTCCCGGGCAACGAGCACCTGTGGGTCGACGTCGACGACGCCCTGACCCACCTGATCCCCAACGATCTGGCCTGATGACGGGCTTGCGAACAGCAAGTGGCACCCCGGTTGCAAGGTCGATTTCGGGGTCCGATAGTGTTCACACACACCACGGCGACGGGGTGAGAGACAGAACCGCGAGGTTCTGACCTCCCATCCGAACCGAGGATGTGCGGATGTAGCGCAGCTGGTAGCGCATCACCTTGCCAAGGTGAGGGTCGCGGGTTCGAATCCCGTCATCCGCTCGGAAGGCCCTCTCGGGCCTGACACGGTGGAGTGGCCGAGAGGCGAGGCAACGGCCTGCAAAGCCGTGTACACGGGTTCGAATCCCGTCTCCACCTCGCGCGATTAGCTCAGCGGGAGAGCGCTTCCCTGACACGGAAGAGGTCACTGGTTCAATCCCAGTATCGCGCACCATCTGTTTTCGCAGGTCAGAAGCCCTGCTCCTCCTCGGAGGGGCGGGGCTTCAGTCGTAAATGACGGCATCTGATGGCCTACGTAGCCTGTGGGTGCCGAGCCGATCACGCCGACGAACCTGTCCCGTGCCGGTCATGCGGCCGGGTCCGCGGGATCGCCCGGGACGAATACGCTTTGTCGCAGCGAAGCCGATCAGGTCGTGCCCGCCACGCCACCTATACCGCACCCTCATCAGCTCTCGTGATCGTCGGTTTCCGGTGTGCCCGGCTCGTCCGGCGGCATGGACGGGCCTGCCGCGCCGGGTGGCGCGTGTTCGGGTTCGACGTCCGGGCCGGTCGGCGCGTATCCGCGGCGGCCGGTCGAGCCGGCCAGCAGGTCTCGTTCCTCGGGAGTCAGCTCGGGCATCAGCGCTCCTGATCGGGTGATTCGAGTATTTCCAGCACTTCCACGCTGTCGGCGCGAAGGTAGAGGCCGTCGGTGTGATCGACCCGTTCCACGAAACCACCGTCCGTTCGCATGCGCCAGGCGGACTGGAGGTAGAGCTCTCGGGGATGCGGATAGGAACTGGCGAAAGAACGGGTCCCGTACCATCCGCCGACCCAGGTTCCATCGGTCAACCGGACGCGGACGAAGGACGGTTTGCGGTCGCGGAACGCGTGGTCCCACGCGGTCGGCGTGGTCCGGTAACGGCTGCGCAGCCGACGGCGTCGAAGCCAGGAAGTCAACGCGGCGGCCGCCGCGGGGATCACGAACAACAAGACCAGCGCCGCCGCTCCCGCGAGCCGCGCGTTTTTGGCCAGGCCGTCGCCGTTCGTACCGTAGAGCCGGATCAGCTGCGGACCCAGCGCGATCGCGTAGACGACGTCGAGAACGACGGAAGCCGTGACCGCGCGGAGGACCCGTTCCCCTATCTCACGTTCGCCGGGAACCGGCCCACGCCACCGCTCCCGGAGGAATTGGTAAACGATCCCGGGGAGTACGAAAAGGATGAGCAACGCTATTTGGATGACAGTGGAAGGCGTCTGCCCCATGCGGAATTCTCCTCGATGTCACGGACCGCTGTGCACCAGACCGGCCCAGAGATCGGGCCGGCCCGGGAACTCCGAGCGAAGGGTTCGACAGACTTGGTGCAGCGCGAAAGGAGCGTGGTCCGCCTGAGGCGTATCCGCCAGCTGATCGTAGAAGAGGCGAGCGGCGACCTGAGCCAAACCGTCCTCGAAAGGCCAGAGAACGCCCACCACGTGACGATACCCGGCGAGCTGGAACACCGACGCGAGGTGGATCGCCTCGTCGGTGTGGTCCCAGCCCGTTCTCGCCGTGGAACAGGCCGAGAGGTAAGCGAGTTCGGCCTTTTCGAGTCGCAGGGCACCGATGGCGGAGACGCGGAGGAGCCCGTCGTGCAGGGCCAATCCGCTCTGTGAGGGCGTGGCCGGGTCGTTGAACGCATGGCAGGCGAAATGTGCCCACGTGGTCGTTCGAAGGGCGGAGAGCACTGTGTCTGTCGTCGCGGCGCCGTCCACCAGCGATCGTGACTCGAAATCACCGCCGGACAAGTGTGAAGCCTCCGCGACGGCACCGGGGAGCTCACGTTGGCCCGGCGTGCGTTCGAGAGCGACACTCAGCTGCCTTCGCACGTCAGCCGGTTGCTGACGCCGGCTGTGCAGGAGGGCACGAAGGGTCGGGGTGTACGAGGAGACGACATGATCCATGACCGAGGGCCCTCCAGGTAGCCCGGCGGCGTGCAGAGGCAAAAGACCGAGGCGCCCCGTCGGCATCCACCACACCCGGTGAGCCGCGCCTTCGCCAAGCGCGTCCAAGACCGGTTCGGTCACGGATACCCAGAGCCACTCCAAAATTTCGGTCAGCAGCCGTGGGTCCGAATCGGTACTTCGGGTCCTTTGCCCGGTCGCCTCCGCGAGCGACTCCGCGTAGTGGTTCACATCGGAAAGTTTCAGCTCGCTCAGCCGGACCGATTCGGTGGTGCCTGCCCGCACCAGCACGGCGTCGCCGCGAAGGTTTCCTGCGTTGACGAGCACCGCCGTGCCGTCGTTCACCGCTTGCCGAAGATCGGTCAACGGGGCGCGCGCCAGGAAATGTTCGAATCCGTCCACCTGGCGGATCCGCCGGACGATCTCGTCCCATTCGGCGCTCAGCGCGCGCCGCCGCGGACCGACGGAGGCGACGTCCGAGCGGCGAGCCGCCGGTGCGAGGTGGCCGAGCTCAGCGCCGAGTTCGCGGAACCGGGACGCGAGCGAGCGCGACACGTCCTCGAGGTCGGTGAGGTCGGTGCGGGTGTCCAGTTGAGCCGACAAGAGAACGGTGCGACCGAGTTCGGCATATTCGACCGCTCCGACCACATCCCCGTCGTCGAGCTCCGCCGAGACGCACTCGGCGACAAGGCCGGAGAAACGGCCCAGGAGATATTCCTGATCACCCCAGGTCAGCTCACGAAGCGCGACGGCGGGCAATGCCTGTATCGCCTCGCGCAGCATTCTTCTCGCCGGCTGCCGTATATCGAGCTCACCGAGCAGCAAACCCAAGGAATAGGCGCCATACGCACGGTGTGTCGGTGGCGAATCGACGGCCTTGGAGAACCTCTCGGAGAGCAGTACGACTTCCGACCGATCCGGCGGCTCGAAGCCTGCCCGCATGCCGGCCAGATAGGCGCCGGCCAGGATTCCCAGCCGTCGGGCGCTCTCGGGGCTCTCGATCGGGGTCGCGGCCAAGGCTCGTTCTGCCGACTCGACAGCAACGCGCAGGTCGGCGTGCTCGTGATTCCGTTCGAAGCGTCGCTGGCAGGCAATGGCGACGGTCGTCAGCCGATTACCCAGGTCACGGTCGTCCGAGGCGGTGACGGCGACTGCTTGCCTCCCCCAGTCGATACTGGTGTCCAGATCGCTCGGGTTTCCGGTTCGTCCGAAGCGGCTCAGGTAGGCGGTACCGAGATTCGACAACGCGGCACCCCGGGCCGGCATCTCGGCGGGGAACACTCTCGCTGCCCGCTCACCGTGTTCGATCGAGACCTCGAGGTCCTCCGGATCACCGTGGCGGTCGTATCGCCAGAGATAGGCGAGGGAAAGATTGGACAAGGTACCGCCGAGTTCGGGGTGCTTCGATGGCGTCGTCCATTTCGCCTGTTCACCCCATTCGATGGCCCGTTGAAGATCGGACGATGTGCCGTAGAGCAGGTAAAGGCGCAGTTGACCGCTGCAAAGATTGGTCAGGATTTCCGAGAGATCGGCAGGGCTTTTGGCGGGGTGGATCTCAAGAGCCTGCTCAGCGCACTCGATCGCGGTCCGCACATCGGCGACCGTGCCATATCGCTCGAATCGCGCGAAGTAGGCGAGAGTGAGATTCGACAGCGTCATGGCCAGGAACTGCCGGGACCGGGCGCGGCCTGGTTTGAGCTCCCGTGCGGCCGCGACGGCCTGCTCACCCCATCCCACGGCCGCCGCCAGATCGGCGTCCAGGCTCCCGAATTCGAACCGCCTCAGGTAGGCGCCGCTCAGGTTCGTCAGCATGCCTCCACGGCCACCGTAGGTGACGGGCGTCTGGGAAATGGCCGACTCCTCGTACTGGATCGCGATATCCAGGGCGGCGGAATCACCGGCATGCTCGAAAAGCGTCAAATAGGCGATGGCGAGATTATGCCGTGCGACACTGATATCTTCGTCGTCCTGCGGAAAAGCACCCACCATTTCCTCGCCATGGGCGATCATCTTTCGCAAGTCTTCCAGACGGCCGGTGTTCTCGAATTTCTGGTACTCGGCAGCCGTTCGGGCGTTGACGTAGCCCGTTCGAAACGCTCGGCGCATTTCCTCCCCCACTCCGCAGTACTGGAGCCCAGCCCTCCGTCACGAGCCTCCCGCATCGCTCGCACTCAAGGGAAGACCCCGATCGCGTGGCCGGGCACCCGTCACGCGATCCGTTGCTTCGAGTCCGACGAACAGGCTGGCCCGGCACCTCGAACCCGCGGACGAGGAAGGCTCCGCACCGCCGCCGTCCCCACCCAGGGCGGGGCCCGTCGAGCCGCGATCGTTGTCACCGGCTCCTGTCGGTCCGGCCGAACTCACGGCGTCCGGGCCGCCCGCCCGCCACATCCCTGCCGAGCTCCATGCTCTCGACACAGGCGGCGTGGTGTTCGGCGTCGCGACAGCGCCTTCGCCGCTCTCCGGGAAAGGGAATCCGTACCAGTGAATCGAAGTATGCGAATATGTCTTCGCGCCTTGGCGGCACCTCGGATGGCGTGCCTCGCGAACCATGCTGTCCGGTCGCGGAGTCGAGGATGCGGCACCGATGCGTCATCGCGGAAATCGGGAAGAACCCGTTCCCTGCTTCGGTTATTGCTTGCGTTGACCGTTCTGATAGCTGAGCGCGTAGCGGACGGCGTCGGCGCGCGAGTGGAAACCGGCTTTGGCGAACAGGTTGTTGATGTGCGTTTTCACGGTGGCTTCACTGATGACCAGTTTGGCCGCGATTTCCGGATTGCGCAGGCCGTCGCCGATGAGGCCGAGGATTTCCCGTTCGCGCGCGGTCAGCCCGAGATCCGGTTCGGCGGGTGGCGCCGGTTTGGCGGCGAGCGCGAGCAGCCGCCGCTGGACCTCGGGCGAGAGCACGGTCTGGCCCTGCGCCGCGGTGCGCACGGCGTGCAGGATGGTGGTGCGATCGGCCTCTTTGGTCAGGTAGCCACTCGCGCCCGCTTGCAACGCGGCCAGGATCGATTCGTCGTCGTCGAACGTGGTGAGCACGAGAACCGTGGTGTCCGGCTGGGTTTCCCGGATGCGCACGGTCGCGCCGGCCCCGTCCAGCACCGGCATGTTGAGGTCCATGAGCACCACGTCCGGACGGTGCCGCTGCGCGGCCTCGACTGCTTCGGCGCCGTTGGTCGCGGTCGCCACGACGTCGACGTCCTCGGCGAGGTCGAGCATGACCGCGAGCGCTTCGCGGACAGTCGCCTGGTCGTCGGCGACAACGAGGGTGATCGGGCGGTCCGTCATCGAGGCAGCTCCAGTTCCACGGTCCAGCCGCCGTCGGCCGGTCCTGCTCGCAGGGTGCCGCCGAGCAGGGCGGCCCGTTCGCGCATGCCGACGAGCCCGACCCCGGAACCGCCTGCCAGCTCGGCGCGGCGGGGCTCGGTCGCGGGCCCGTTGTGCACGGTCAGCCTGACCTGATCGGCGGTGAAGACCAGCCGGAGGTCGCACGTCGCGCCCGGCGCGTACTTGGTCGCATTGGTCATCGCCTCCTGCGCAGCTCTGACCATGGTGTGCGTGGTCTCCGGGCCGACCGCTCCGGCCTCGCCTTCGAGCACGAAGCCAGCGGACGCGTGCTCGGCGAGCCGGCGCACCGTCTCGGGCAACGGCAGGGTGTCCTCGCGCAGCGCGTGCACCGCACGCCGAGTCTCGCCGATCGAGTCGACCGCGATGGCGCGCGCCTTGCGGACGGCGGCGGCTGCCTCGTCGTCGCGACCGCTGTCGCGCAATGCGTCGGCCATGTCCAATTGCAACGCGATCCCCGACAGCGAATGACCGAGCACGTCGTGAATCTCGCGCGCGATCCGGCCCCGCTCCATGAGCGCGGCCTCGCGGGCCTCGGACTCGCGGGCGCGTTGGGCCGATTCGGCGGCGAGGTGCGCGTTGCGGACGGCGTCGAGGCGGTCGCGGTGCGAGATGCCGAACGCGACCGGCAGGGCCACCGTCAGCGTCACCCACACCTGCCACTCCAGGAAGTCCGGCGACAACTGCGTGACCACCCAGGTCGCGGCGGTCGAGACGACTGCTCCGGACACCGCGATCGTCACCGCGGCCCGGCGGGACGCCAGCTTGATCCCCGAGGCGGACGCGGCGACGAACGGGAACATCGCCGCGAACGTTCCGTGCGCCAGCGGCATGAGCAGCGCGCTGAACAGCATGTACGCGCTCATCACGGCGATCTGCCGGTTCCCGGCCAGCCGGGACCAGGGCAGCAGGGAGGCGAGCGCGGCGATCGAGGTGAGCACGAACAGCGGCAAGGCCAATGGCCGGTACGCGATCTGCGCGTCCGGCCACTGAACAGCGGTGCAGGCGATGGAGGTGAGGACGAGGGCGGGCTGGATCAGCTCGCCCCGGTACCGCCCGAGACGGGCCGGCGTCCACTGGTCCGGTGTGCTCATGGGACCAGGTTCCTCCTCGCCGGGCGGCTGTCGCGATCGGACTGAGTCTTCCACTCCGCCGGGCGGCCGCCGAGGTTGCGCTGGATGTTGTCCAGCAGCGGCGAGGTCTGGCCGGGTTCGCCGTCGCCGCCCTGGGTCCACATCACCTGGTGTCCGGCGCGCAGCGCGCGGTAGAGCACGACCAGCCCTTCGGCGAGGATACCGACGCCGAGGGTGAGCAGCAGGCTGTTGGCGACACCGCCGGAGTCCTTCGGATCGAAGGCGTCGAGCGCGACGTTCACCCCGATCTTGACCACGATGTTCGCCACCCACAGCCCGACGGTGACCGCGGTGTAGCGGACGAAGGTGTTGCCGTCGCGCCGGGAGATCCGCACGCTCGCCCCGCGGAGGATGCCGAGGACGACGCTGATCGCCGCGGTACCGACGAGGAAGGCCATCGAAGCCGGGGTCTTCACCTCGCCGGACAGCGTGGTGAGGCCGACGACCGACAGCACCGTGGGCAGGATGAGCATCTGCTTGGCCTGCGCGGGTTCGCCGATCATCCGCCGCACCATCAGGTAGGCGACCGCCGCCACGATCAGGACGATTTCCACGGGTCCGCTCATGGTTTTTCCTGCCTTTCGACTTCGTTCCGATGCCGGGAAAACTACGGCGGAACGGCCCCGGAGTCGTGCGGTGCGCGGGGTATCCGCGGGTGGAGAAATCCCTCCACCCGGAGCCTGGTTTTCTCCACCCGGGATACCGCCGGAGGGGCAAGACGGCGCGCGGCGGCGGCCGTAGCGTTTCCCACGAATCCCAGTAGCCAAGCCAAAATCGGGGAGTACGGCATGACAACATTCGCCCGCAAGATGATCTTCACGATGTTCCTGGACGTCGGCCTGCCCGTCGTCGCCTACTACGCGGCCAACCTGCTCGGCGCGAGCGCCTACGTGTCGCTGCTGGCCGGCACGGTCGTCGCGGGACTACGGACCGTCTGGGTCGCGGTGGCGCAACGCCGGGTCGACCTGTTTTCGGCGTTCCTCGTGCTGCTCTTCGGCCTGGGCCTCGGGTTGAGCTTCCTCACCGGAGACCCGCGTCTGTTGCTGGCGAAGGAATCGGTGACCACCTTCTGTGCAGGCGTGGCCCTGGTCGGCAGCTGTGCCCTGCGCCGTCCTCTCGTGTACTACGCGGCACGACGCTTCGCGCAGTCGGCCGGCGGCGATCAACAGCGCGAATTCGAGGCCACGGCGCACAATGCGCCCCGGCGCCGCCGCTGGTACCAGGTCACGCTGGTGTGGGGCGTCGGGCTGATCGCCGACTCTGTGCTCCGCATCGTGGGCGTGTACACCCTGCCGTTCGACACGGCGGCTTCCTGGTCTCAGGTGCTGCTGATCGTCGCCTTCGCCGGGCTCATCGGGTGGACCTTGCTGACGAAGCGGCGGGCCGAGCGCGCCTGAGGCGCGGTTGCCCAGATCGAAGGAGGACCGGCGGCGGGGCAGGTGCGCGGTCCATGAGGGACTCCTCGTCTTGGCAGGCGCTTTCGATCCCCCTCGGTCCGTCCAGAATTCCCCCTCATCGCGACAGAATAAGTGAACGTGATGCCATCAACCAGAACGTTGAAACCTTTGAAATTCCAGCAATTCGCATCGGCGGCGGTCCTGGGAGGCCCTGCCGGTACCCCTCACGACCGGGACTCCCTGCCGGCAGGGAACGGGGATTGACTAGTGGTGGGTCGCTGTCCGCCGCCGCGGCCGGGACGTGACCGTCGAAGCCCAGAACTGACCGAAAGGCTGACTTTCCATGCTGACCTACGATTTCACCGGGCAGGTCGCGTTCGTGACCGGAGCGAGCGCCGGTATGGGCGCGGCGACCGCGCGCGCGTTCGCCGAGGCCGGCGCGGCTGTCGCGCTGGTCGACCTGAATCACAGCGCCGTCGACGCCCTCGCCGCCGAGCTTGCCGACCAGGGCGGTCAGGCGCTCGCGCTGCGCTGCGATGTCTCCGACGAAGACCAGGTGGCCGACGCCGTCACGCGGACCGTCGAGGCCTTCGGCCGTCTCGACATGGCGTTCAACAACGCCGGGATCATGCCGCCACCGGCGGACGCGGCCGACGAGCCCGCGGAAGCGTTCGACACGGTCACGGCGGTGAATCTGCGCGGCGTGTGGGCGTCGATGAAGCACGAGCTGGCGCAGATGCGATCCCAGGGTTCCGGCTCGATCGTGAACTGCTCGTCACTCGGCGGTCTCGTCGGCGGCGCCGGCCGCGCCGCCTATCACGCCACCAAACACGGTGTGCTCGGGATGACGAAGAGCGTCGCGCTCCAGTACGCGCGCCTCGGTGTGCGGGTCAACGCCGTGTGCCCCGGCACCATCGCCACACCGATGGTCGACCGCATGAGCGCCGCGGGCGAACTGGATCTGGACGCCACGCTCGCGGGAACTCCGATGGGACGGCTGGGCGAACCGGAGGAGATCGCCGCCTCGGTCCTGTGGCTGTGCGGACCCGCCTCCAGCTACGTCACCGGTGTCGCGCTGCCCGTCGACGGCGGCTTCACCGCACAGTGAGTCCGGTCCGTCAGCCGTCCGTCCGTGTCCTCTCGGAGGCGGACGTGACGGCGTCTCCGTATTCGCCTGCCGCCCAGGAGGCGAGCAGCCGCAGCCGTTCCGCGGACGGCGATCCGGGCTCGGCGGTGTAGATCGTGAGCGTCAGCCCCGGTTCGGCCGCCATCTCCAAGCCTTCGAACGCGAGCGTCAGCTCCCCCACGATCGGGTGATGGAAGGTTTTGAAGCCGGTGCCGTGATGGCGGACGTTGTGCGCACCCCACCGGCGGCGGAACTCGTCGCTGCGGGTACTGAGTTCGCCGATCAGGTCGTGCAGGTCCTTATTGTGCGGGTCGCGGCCCGCCTCCGCGCGCAGAATCGACACGGTCACCTCGGCGAACGCTTCCCAGTCCGGATAGAAGTCGTGGGCGCGGTCGTCGAGAAAGGTGAACCGGGCGATGTTCGGCGGCTGCCCGGGCATGTCGTAGACGTCCTTGTAGAACGCGCGTGCCAGGACGTTGACCGCGAGCAGGTCCATCCGCCCATTCCGGACGAACGCCGGGCCGGCACTGACCGCGTCCAACGCCCACTGCAGGCTCTGATGCGGCACCCACGACTTCGGATTCCGCCGCTTCGGCGGCCGCGCGACCGGGCTGGCCGCCTGCGCGAGATCGAACAAATGCGCCCGCTCCGCGTCGTCCAGCCGAAGTGCCGTGGCCAGACTCGCCAGGACTTCCGGGGACGCTCCGCGGATCGCCCCGCGCTCCAGCCGTGTGTAGTACTCGACACTCACCCCGGCCAGGGTCGCGACCTCGCTGCGGCGCAAACCTTTGACCCGGCGGTTCGTCCCGGCCGGCAGCCCGGCCTCCTCAGGCGTGACCTGGGCGCGCCGCGACGTCAGGAATTCGCGAACCTCCGCACGATTGTCCATCTCCCCACGGTAAGTCAGCGTCCCGCACCTGAAGGAGTCCCTCGCGGTACCACTATCGAGCGTGGCTGCTCCGCGCGCGTGAAGCGTGGTGTCGTGTTAGGACGGAAGAACGTCGATGTGAGGAGTACCCGTGCGCGCCGTCGTCATGCACGCCCCCGGAGATGTCCGGGTCGAGAACATCCGGAAGCCGTCGATCGCCGAGCCGACCGACGCGATCATCCGCGTCACCGCCGCCTGCGTCTGCGGCTCAGACCTGTGGCCCTACCGCGGCATCGAGGACCTGAACGGGCCCACGCCGATGGGCCACGAGTACGTCGGCGTCGTCGAGGAGATCGGTGACGACGTGCGCGACATCGCGGTGGGCGATTTCGTCGTCGGGTCGTTCGTCGCCTCCGACAACACATGCGAGATCTGCCAGGCCGGGTTCCAGTCCCGCTGCGTCCACCAGGTGATGATGGGCTCGATCGGCACCCAAGCCGAATACGCCCGGATCCCCCTCGCCGACGGCACCCTCGTAAAAGTGCCCGGCACCCCGACCCCCGCCCAGGAACGGAGCCTTCTCGCCGCCTCCGACGTGCTCGGCACGGGCTGGTTCGCCGCGGTCGCCGCCGAGGCGGGCCCCGGCAAGACCGTGGCGGTGGTCGGCGATGGCGCGGTCGGGCTCCTGGCGATCCTCGCCGCGAAACGCCTCGGCGCCGACCGGATCATCGCCATGTCCCGCCACGCCGACCGCCAAGCCCTGGCGCGCGGGTTCGGCGCGACCGACATCGTCACCGAACGCGGCGACGAAGGCGTCGCGAAGATCAAGGAACTCACCGGAGGCTACGGCGCGCACTCCACCGTCGAGGCCGTGGGCACGCAGGAATCCATGCTGCAGGCCATCCACTCCACCCGCCCCGGCGGGCACGTCGGCTACGTCGGCGTCTCGCACGGGGTCGAACTGGACGGCCTCGACCTGTTCTTCGCCACCGTGCACCTGCTCGGCGGGCCCGCCCCGGTGCGCCGGTTCCTGCCCGAACTGGTCGACCTCATCATGACCGACCAGATCGACCCCGGCGTGGTCTTCGACCTCACCCTCCCGCTCGACGACGCCGCCGAGGGATACCGGGCGATGGACGAACGCCGCGCCACCAAGGCGTTGCTCACCCTCTGACCTCGTCTCGGCGCCCGCGAGACCGCAACCGGCGGCCGGTCAGCCGCGGATCAGCGGCCGGTAAGGACTCCTTCCTAATCTGCGGGCGACCGACCAGCCGAGGGGGAAGCAGACCGTGCCCGATTTCGAAGTGGAACTGACCGAACTGCATCAAGCGGCCATCAATCTAGGGAAGGGTGGCGAGGTCATCCTGAGCGCCTCGTTCGGGGCGGGAAAGGCCGACATACCGGATCTCCCGGCGCCAGCGAGCGTCATCCCCCGAGCGGACGGAAAGGGGCACTACGCCGTGCCCAAGCTCGAAGCGCCGGACAACGCGTTCGGCCGCGAGCTCGGCTTCGCGGACATCGCCCGCGCCTATGACACCTATCGGATGGAGCTGGAAGGCCAGCTCAGAACGCTGGGAGACCATACGGCCGACCTCGCCGACGCGTTGGGGAAGGTGGCCGAGATGTACCGCGTGGCCGATCAGGGGCTGAGCCGATGAGTTTCTTCGATGATCTGCTCGATCCTCCGTTCGACCCCAACGAGATCGACCCGGACCTGCACGACGCTCTCGGGTCGATCGTCGAGCATCTCGAGCTCCTGGACCACTTGTCCGCGATTCACGTCCACCCCGATGCCCGCGAGGAGGTGACGTCGCTGTTCCGCGATGTGTCGGACACCGACGTCAGGCAGCTCGAAGAGCTCATCGAAACCCTGCACCGGACGTGGTACCGGCTCGGCCACGATTACCCCTCCGCTTTCAAGCTGGCGACCGACCAGCTCGTGAACTGGTCCGGCATCGGTGCGACCGCCGCCAAGGAGCGCATCGAGCGAGCCAAGGAGGCGATCGGGATCAGGGTCAGCAATCTCAGCCAGCTCGAAGCCGGCGCGGTGGCCGCGCACGACATCGCCGTCGCGGCCAGGGAAGACCTGAAGAAGCTGGCCGAAACCTTCGAGGAGTCCACCAAGCAGTTCGCGGCATCCCAGCACACGAAAGCGAATTTGGGCCTGAAGGTCCTGTCGGGGGGCCTGGGTGGGGCCGTCACGGGTCTGCTCGCACTGACCCTGGCCCCGCCGAGCGGGGGGCTCACCCTCATCGCGGCAGGCGCCACCGGGGCGGCAGGTGCCGCGGGAGGGATGCTGAGCGCGGGGATCGCGGAACTGGCCGCCGATCCGGTGCAGCTGGCCGGTGGCTCGCCGCTCGAACTCTCCGAGTCGCTGATGGAGAAGGTCACCAAGATGCGACTCGGCATGGAGCACGCGAACGGCGAAGTCGCGGCGAAGCTGCGGCAACTCACCGAATTGGCCAGAGGGGACGAAATGCCCGAGCCGCTGGACCTGATCCCTGGCGGGAACTTCGACCCGGTGACCTTCCGGACGGACGAAACACCCGCCGCGCTGATCCAGAACCTGCAGGAAGCACAGCACCCCAAGGGCGTCGCCGACGGCATCGCGCCCATGGATCCGGGCAGCACGGTCTCCCGCCGGCTGTCCGGCCTGGCGGGGTAGCGACTGCAAAGTGTTTCCCCGCAAGAGGAACTAATCGAAGCCGGGCACAGTCGACACCGTTATGGAACTCGGTGTGCTGGGCCCGGTGGAAGTCACCAAGGACGGCCATCAGGTCCCTCTCGGCGCGGCTCGGCTGCGATGCGTGCTCGGCTTGCTCGCCCTCGAAGCGGGCCGGGTCGTGCCGACCGCCCGGGTCGCCGAGGCGCTGTGGGGCGATCGGCCGCCGCGCGGGCAGGCCAATTCGATCCAGGTCACGGTCTCGAAGCTCCGCCGGGTGCTCGCGGGCGGGGCGGCCATCACCCGGCGCGGCCAGGGCTATCTGCTCGACGTCGAACCCGGAGCCGTGGACCTGCACCGGTTCCGGAGCGCGGTGGCGACGGCGGGCGTGCTCGGCGCGGGGCAGGACGTCCGGGCGGAGGCGGTCCTCGCCGACGCGCTGCGGCTGTGGCGGGGCGCCCCGCTGGCCGACGTCGACTCGGATCTGATCCGCCACCGGCTCGTGCCGTCGCTCGAACAGGAATGGCTCAGCGCCCGGCTCGACCACGCCGAGGTGACCCTGCGCCTCGGTGGACACGCCAAGGCGCTGCCCGAGCTGACGGCGCTGGCCCGGCAACATCCTCACCAGCAGCGGCTCGCCGCGCAACTGATGCTCGCGCTCTACCGCGACGGCCGTCCCGACGACGCCCTGTCGGCCTACCGGCGCCTGCGGGCGGATCTGGGGCGGCACAGTGGGCTAGAGCCTTCCCGCGAGCTCCGGAAGCTGCACCAGGACATCCTGCGCGCCGATCCGGCACTGGATCCGCCCGCCGCCGAAGCCGCCCGCGTCACCCTGCGCGCGGTGAAGCCCGCACAGCTGCCGCTGGCCGTCGCGGAGTTCACCGGACGGGACACGGAGGTCGCCCGGCTGCTCGGTCACGCGCGCGCCGGGTCGATCTCCGCGCTGGCGGGGCAGGGCGGCGTGGGCAAGACCGCGCTGGCACTCCGGGTGGCGCACGAACTGGCGGCCGAGTTCCCGGACGGTCAGCTCTATGTCAACCTCGGCGGCGCCCGGCCCGGTCCGCTGGAACCGTCGAAGGCGCTTGTCGGGCTGCTCTCCGCGCTCGGCGTGCCGAGCGGGCTCCTGCCGGACCGGCTGGAGGAACGCTCGGCACTGTTCCGCAGTCTGCTCGCGGGCCGCCGCCTCGTCATTTTGCTGGACGACGCGGCGAGCGAAGCCCAAGTGCGGCCCCTGCTGCCGGGCACTCGCTCGGCGGTCGTGCTGGTGACCAGCAGGACCTCCTTGCTCGGGCTGGAGGGCACCCGCCACGTCCGGCTGGACGTGCTCACCCGCGGGCAAGCCGTCGAACTGCTCGCCAAAGTAGCCGGGACCACCAGGATCGGCGACGAGCCGGAAGCGGCCGCGGAACTGGCCGGGCTGTGCGGCCACCTGCCACTGGCCGTCCGGGTGGCCGCGGCCAGGCTCGTCGCCCGGCCGCGCCTGAGCGTTTCGCAGCTCGTCCGCCGTCTCTCCGACGAACGACGGCGCCTGGACGAGCTCGTGGCAGGCGACCTGGCCGTGCGGGCCAGCCTGCGGCTGAGCTACCAGGGGCTGGCCCCGCGGCTGCGTCACGCGTTCCGGACCTTCGCGCTGCTCGGAGTGCCCGACTTCGCCGCGTGGGCGGGCGCCGCGATGCTCGGCGTGTCCGCCGCGGAGTCCGAGGAACTACTCGAAGCGCTCGTCGACGTCCACCTGATCGAAGTGTCCCATGTGGACACGACGGGACGGGCGCGATACCGGTTCCACGACCTGACCCGGTTGTTCGCCAGGGAATGCGCGTTCGAGGAGGACGATGCGGCGATCCGTGCCCAATCCCTCCGCCGGGCGGTCGGCTGCTGGCTCGCGCTGGCGGACGACGCGAACCGGCGCCTCCCGCACCCCGTGCTGGACCCGATCGCCGGGACCGCGCCCCGACCCGGGCTGACCGAAGGCTGTACCCAGGAACTGCTCGCCGATCCGATCGCGTGGTTCGACGCGGAACGCACCTCCCTGCTCGTGCTGGTGCAGGACGCCGCCGAGGCGGCCTGCCCGGCGCCCGCGTGGGAAGCCGCCCAGATCTCCGCCGGCTACCTCGCGATCCGGAACCTGCGCGACGAATGGGCCGAGACGAACCGGTCCGCGCTGCGGGCGAGCACAGCCGCGGGCGATCGGCTGGGCGAAGCGGTCACACTGCGAGGCCTCGCCCTGCATGTCTTGCCGGTGGACCACCGGGCGGCGCATGAGCACGCGGACGCGGCGTACCGGCTGTTCGCCGGACTCGGCGAACGCCGGGGTCAGGCGGACGCGCTGCGGCTGTGCGGCGCCGCGCTCCGGCTCGCCGAGCGATCGGACGAAGCGTTGGAGTGCTTGGAAAAGGTGGTCGCGACCGCGGGCGGCGAAGCATGGGTGAGCACCGTGAGCGCGTTGATCCTGATGGCGCTCATCCACCGGGACGCCGGACGGCTCGACGAGGTCGCGCCGTGCCTGCACCGGGCAAGGGGGCTGGCCCGGCGGCTCGGGGACGAGCCGAGCGAGGCGTTCGCCTGGCTGCTCGAAGGTTCCGTGCTCAGCACCCAGGACAAGACCGGCGCCGCGGTCGCCGCGTTCGAACGGGCGCTGGCGTTGTTCCGCGCGCTCGGCCACCGGGCGACCCAGGCCATGACGCTCGTCTACCTCGCTTGCGGCTACACCCGCCAGGGCGATGCGCGCGCCCAGTCCCTCCTCGACGAAGCTCTGCGGCTGGCGAAGGACCGCGGTCCCGAGCCGACCGGCTCGATGGCGGTCGGCTCGCTGGTCCGTTTCGTCTTTCCCAGCGCCGAATTCGAGCGTGCTCTGGCGGTGCTCGTGGCGACCGTGCGCCGGGACCGGCCTGCCAGCGTGGGTCTCGTACCCGAACTCTTCCGCGAGCTGGGCGACTCCTACCAGGTGATGGGTGAACCCACGAAAGCCGACGACGCCTGGGAACGGTCCCGGCACCTTCTGGCGACCCGGTTGTGACGGCTCCAAGCCGGGGCCGGCAAAGGCTAGTCACCCGGGTGGGAGCTATGGCGCGCACGTATCGACGTTGTCCGGAAGTTGTCCGCTGATGTTGTCCGCCCTCGCAGGTGAATACCGGACAACTCGTCGCGGAGCTAACGTCGAATGGTGGGCTCTGCCACGACGGGTCCGGTTCAGCACTCCAGTTCGCAGGCGGGAGCATTGTCACCGCGTGGTACGACAAGCGCTCAGGTCCCATGGTCACCCGGTATGTCCGTTCCTGGCACGAACTCGGATCCACACCAACACAAGGGGAGAAATGATCATGCGCACGACACTGACCAGACGACTTCTCATTTCGGCCACGGTCGCCGTCGCCTCCATGGCCGGTATCACGACCACGGCCATCGCGGGCCCGGTCACCGCGACGCCCGAACAGTGCGGCTACGCCCAATCGCGGCACAACATCGGCAACGGAGAGATCACCGGCGACATCACCGGCACCCAGGGCCGCCCTGGCAAGATCGGCGTCGGCTACGCCAAATTCGGAGGTAGCCCGGTCACGATCAAGATGGGCTGGGAGAACAGTGCGGGAGTTCGATTCCCCTGGAACGAGACGCGGACTATCGCCGCGGGCGGGGGCTGGTTCGGACCGGTCTGGGACTCCTGGCTCGACAACAAGCCGATCAGGCCCTACGTCTGGGTCGTAGGAGCACCGAACCCGATCTACGGTGCACCTGTCACGGCCTCGAGCTGCTGACCGACACACCGCCACGGGAATACAAGATTTTCCACTCCCATGGCCTTCCCGGGCGAACCACGATCTCCTGAGCAACCGGCCGAGCGGCAAGTTCGGCCGCTGCGGCACGTCGCGCCGGGACTACGCGCTCTTCACGCGCACGGAGGATGGCTTCAGCGCTCGCCGGCGCCGAAGCCATCCTCCGCCGGGCTCCCCGGCTACTTGGGTGCGTCCCCCTCAGGCGAGGGTCGCGCCATAGGCGGCGAGGACGGGCCGCAGTGGCTGGAAGAAGCTGACTTGGCTGTTCCCGCCGGACAGGACTCCGTAGCCGACGCCGGCGTAGAACAACGGGCCGCCGCTATCGCCGCTCCCGATGGGGATGTCGGTGGCGATCGTCCCGACGACCTGCTTGCCGTTGCCGTAGTTCACGGTCTGGTTGAGGCCGAGCACCTTCCCGCACGTCTTCTTCGTGGTCATGCCGCTCTTGCACACCCGCTGCCCCACCTGTGGAGTGCCCGCGCGCAGGATCCGCTGGGTGCTGCCGTCGTAGAGGTTGACCCGGCTGTGCCCGGAGCCGGAGAGGTCCCGGATGCGGCCGTAATCGGTCACTGGGAAGTGCGTGTCCACGTTGGGGCCGATGCCTTGCCAGTCGAGCCCGTGTTCGGTGCAGTGCCCGGCCGTGAGGATGTACCGGACGCTCTTGACGAGGATCGCGAAACCGGCTGAGCAATAGTACGGTTCACGGCCCGGTCCCGGCGAGACGGTGTACATCGCATCACCGCTGTTCACTGTCGACTGCTTCGCCGCACCGACCGCGGACGGCGCCGCGGACACGACTGGACAGGCCAACAACGTGGCCGCGACCGCGGCGATCAGCACCCCGGCTTGCTTACGGCGTGAGTAGCCGAACATGGTGATGTCCTTCCATCCACAAGAGACTGGATACGTGCGACCAGTCCAGTGCCACGCGGGCGGCGGCACAATCGGAGTCAGCCTGACGAGTGATCGGAAGCCATCGCCCACGAAGGGGACCCGGTTGCCTATGATCGTGTGGTCGCCGGGGTGGTCCGGCCGGGGCGGGGGGGGACTTGATGAGCCAGTATTTTCAGGTCGGGGACCGTGTCTTGTGGAACCCGTCGAACGGGGTTTCCCAGCTGTTCCTGCGTTCGGCGGAGGCGCTGGCCCCGGTTGTCGACCTGCCGACGGGGATCGGTGCGATGGTCTCCGACGAGTGCGAGATCGACATGAAGGTCTTCGAGGTCTTCGTGAACGCCTTGGTCCAGCGGTATCGGCAGTCGACTCATCCGATCCTGCGGTCGCTGATGGAGGGGTTCGTCGCCACGGCCCTCGTCATGGTCGAGCGGGGCAGGGGCAGTGTCCCGGCGCTGGACGCGGAGCCCGGCCCTGATGTTCGAGACATCTCCCTCGGCCATGACGGTATCGGCGCCCGTGCCCGCCCCGAGAGGCTCGCGGAGCTATGCGCGGATCATTCGCGGGCGATGCCGTACTGACCAGGTGACGTAAGCCCGAAGTCCTTGCAGGCAAGAGAGAATGACTC
Source organism: Amycolatopsis sp. NPDC102389 (assembly GCF_044765885.1). Lineage (NCBI taxonomy): Bacteria > Bacillati > Actinomycetota > Actinomycetes > Pseudonocardiales > Pseudonocardiaceae > Amycolatopsis > Amycolatopsis sp. NPDC102389. The sequence goes on along the minus strand of NZ_JBIWKX010000027.1, from coordinate 8,561 downwards.
ATAGCCCGCACCGGCGTGAACACCGCGCATTGGACGCCGCGGCGGGTCGAACGGCATCGCCGGATAGGCCGTACGGGCGTATCGACCGGCAGTTTCGGCGCTTTCCGTCGCGTCGGCCACTGAGGACACATAGTTTGCAACCGGCGCACTTGTCCGTCCACAACTAACCGGGGGAACAACCCAGGCGACTCGTGCTCGGCATCGCAGCGGCCGGGCTCACCGCCTCGACCGTGGATGGCCGGGTGCTCCTCCTGACAGACACCACTCTCCTTGCCCAGTAAGGGATTCAACATGCGCAAGTGGATGACCAGATTACTCGTGGCGGGCGTGCTCGCGACGACCTCCGCGGCCGGCGCCGTGGCGGCGAACCCGGCCGGCGCGGCCGACGGCGTCTCGACCGCGGCCGCCGAGTCGACGTTCCCGCTCGCCGACCCGGACACCGTCCAGGCGAAGGACGGCACGTACGTCACTTACGGCACCACGGTCGGCGAGGGTGTCGGCGCCCGGTGCGGCGTGACCGGCAAACTGTTCGTGCCGGTGCTCGTGCACGGCTCCGGCAACACCGTCGGCGTCGGCACCTGCGCGTCGGCCGACGCACTGCCCAACGGGCCGGGCAGCTGGGCCGAGGGCAATATCTGGGCGCCCGGTGTCGTCCGCTTCGGCGACACCTACTTCATGTACTACACCGCGACCAAGCGGGGCACCGGCCAGAAATGCATCGGCCGCGCCGTCTCGGGCAGTGCACGGGGACCGTTCACCAACCCCGTCGAGTGGGCGTGCCCGGGCGACGGCCGCTGGGCCATCGACGCGAACCCGTTCGTCTCGGGCAGCGAGATGTACGTCGCCTACCGGGACGACGCGATCACCTCGTACCCGGAGACCGGCATCTCGGTCGTGCGCACCCAGTCCAACGGCATGGCGGAGTGGGCTACCCGCCGGGACGCGTTGAAGAGCACCGACATCGGCTGGGAGACCACCCGGATGAGCGGCGGCACCCACGTGATCGAGAACCCGTCGATGTTCAAGTCCGCCGACGGTTACTGGTACCTGGCCTACTCCGGCAACAACTGGGACAGCGCACGGTATTCGACCGGCATCGCCCGGTGTGGCACCGGCCCGATCCCGTCGACGCGCTGCACACCACGACAGAACGGGGCCGAGCGGCCCTACTTCGGATACACCGGCACCGGGGGCCTCAACCCCTACCGCGGCCTGCCCGGCAACCACCCCGGCCCGGGCGGGATGGACTTCTTCCAGGCTGCCAACGGCCAGTACCACGCGGTTTACCACTGGTGGAACGGCACCCGCCGGTTCCCGATCGTGGCGGTGGTCCTCCGTAACGACGGCGGCTTCTACCTCAGCTAAGAACCGTTCCCGGGCAGGGGCCAGGCGACGTTGATCACCTGCCCGGGGCCGGTCGCCCACCATCTGTTTTCGCAGGTCTGAAGCCCTGCTCCTCCTCGGAGGGGCAGGGCTTCGGTCATTCAAGGACGACCCGCCGGATCCGGCTCGTCGGCCCGCGACGAGCCGCGCTCGCCGTGCTGAGGTAGCCCGCGTGAGGGAGCGGACGAGCGACCGCACCGCCGCTTGCAGGCACTTTGAACCCGCCATCAAACCGTTACCCCGTTCGGTCTAACGGCGTCGTATCTTTCGGATCAACGACTCTGACGGTGATCACGTATCGGAAGAGGGCAGGAAAGAAGTCTCGTGTCTTTCCCGCGGTCGGCGCGGTCGCGGAATCACCCAAAGGTGCGAGCAAGGCGAGATCGGCTCTCGCCAAGGCGCGTCATCGGCGCAAGGCCCGGACGTTTCACCGGGACAGCGCGACATCGTGAAAATTTCGCTTGCCGGGCAAGGCGAACGGTACCCATCGTCCGATATCGACACCGCCTGCCGGCTTCGTCTTCGACGGTCGAGGTCGATCCGTCGACGGAACGATCCTGGAGAACGTGGCGATGAACGCTGCCGTCAAACGACTGTCCACAATAGACAGAGAGATCCGGTCCGAGCGCGGGTATCTGTGTTTCCCTCCCGCGGGAGGAACGGTTCTCGGCCTGCGCGGCCTCGCTCACGCCTCGTCCGGGGCCGAGGTCTGGGCCGTGGAGTATCCCGGACATGGCGATCGTCTCGCGCAGCCTCCCGCCGAGTCACTCGAGGAGCTTGCCGAAGAGATCGCGCTTGAGTCCCTCGGCCGCTTCGAAGACGAAGGGTTCTCGCGAATCGCGCTGATCGGGTTCAGTATGGGCGCGTTCGTCGCGCTCGAGGTGGCCCTGCGTCTCCAGACCCGCGGACGTACGGCACCGGCGGCGTTGGTGGTCGTCGGCGTATGTGCGCCGCAGCGCCGGATCCCCGGGAAGTACGCGGACTCCACCGAGGGCGGGTTCCTCGACGGGATCGGCCACCACCACTCCCCCGAACTCCGGGCGTACGCACTGGAACTGTTCCTCGCCGATCTGAGGTTGACCACCGCCTACTCCGGCCCCGCGCCGGAAACGCTGTCCTGTCCGATCATCGCGATCCGGGGCGAGGCCGACCCGGCCTTCGCGGCCGGCGCCGATTCGCTCCGGGCGTGGCGCGCGTGGACGTCCGGATGGTTCATCGATTGTGTCGTACCAGGGGCTCACCTCGGCGTACTCGCGCCGGGCAGGGAGGCCGGCTTCTGGCATCTGATCCGTCGCGTCCTGTTCGACATGGAGCCGGGAGATGAGTGACCCGGCACCCTCCCTTGTGCACGGCACGCGACGACGGCTTCCCCACGTCACCTGGTGCGACCTGTTCGAGTACCGGGCAAGGCGGACCCCCGACCGCGTCTGCCTCGTCGCCGACGAGGTCGCCTGGACATTTCGCGAACTCGACCGCTGGGGTGATCGGCTCGCGCAGGTCCTGGGTGACGCGGGTGCGGTGCCGGGAACGGTGGTGGCTTGCGCGATGACGAGATCGGTGCGAGCGGTGCTGGGCGTGCTCGCGACGGCGAAGGCGGGCGCGGCCCATCTGCCGATCGACCCGGCTCAGCCCGCCGCCCGCGTCGATGCGATCCTCACCGACGCCTGTCCCGCCGTGGTGCTGACCGACGTCGCGAGCCTCGCGGCACGGGCGGACGTGCTCCTGTCCGTTGAGGACTGGCGGAAAGAACTCGCGGGCCGCGACGGGCCTCGGCTGCCGAGGACCGCCAAGGGCCCGGCGTACCTCATCTACACCTCCGGCTCGACGGGGCAGCCCAAAGGGGTGCTGGTAGGACACCGGAGCCTGGTCAACCTGTACGGCGAGCTCGCCGGACGGTTCTTCCCCGCGGGTCACGGACCGCAGCGGGTGGCGCACGGTCTGCCGCTGGTCTTCGACGCGTCGTGGAACCCGTTGTCGTGGCTCGCGGGCGGGCACGAACTGCATCTGGTTCCCGATTCCGTCCGCGCGGATCCCGGCTCCTATGTGGACTTCGTGCGGGAGCACCGGTTGTCCGTCGTGGAAGCGGTGCCCGCGCAGATGTCGGCGCTCCTGGACGCCGGGTTGCTCGACGGACCGGCTCGTCCGCGGTTGCTGCTGATGGGCGGGGAGGCCATCGGGCAGGACCTCTGGTCACATCTGCGTGGCGCCGCGGAGGTCACCGCGGTGAACCTCTACGGCCCGACCGAGTGCACGGTGTTCACCACGTCCTGCGGCCTCGGCGAACGCGCGACGCCGTCGATCGGGCGGCCCATCGGCAACACCACCGCCCAGGTCGTCGACGAGGACCTGCGGCCGGTGCCGATCGGGGAGCCCGGCGAGCTCCTGATCAGTGGATCCTGTCTCGCGCTGGGTTATCTCGGCCGGCCGGGGCTGACCGCGGATCGGTTCGTCACCACGGGAGAACGCGGATACCGGACCGGCGACCGGTGCCGCCTCATGGCCGACGGCCACCTGGAATGGCTGGGCAGGCTGGACGATCAGGTCAAGATCCGGGGCCATCGCGTCGAGCCGGGTGAGGTGGAGCAAGCGCTGCTCGCGTCTCCCGGCGTCCGGCAGGCCGCGGTCCGGGTCGAAGGTGCCGAGCCGCGGCTGGTCGCCTACGTCGTGCTCGACACGGGAACCGCGGCGCGGTTGAGGGAACGACTGCGGGCGCTGCTACCGGCCTATCTGCTGCCCTCCGCCGTAATCCCGCTCGACGCCATGCCCCTCGGGCCGACCGGGAAGATCGACCGGGCCGCCCTCGCCCCGCCCGTCACGGTACGGCGGACGGTGGTGCTGACCTCCCCGCAGGAACTCGTCGCGTCCGCGTTCCGTGTCCAGCTGGAGATTCCGGCGGTTGACGCGGACAGCGACTTCTTCGATCTCGGCGGGCACAGTCTGTCCGCCGCGGCGCTCGCCGTCCGGCTGCGGACGTTGGGCGTGCCGTGTTCGCTGCGGGACGTCCTGCTCCGGCGCACGGTCGCCCGGCTCGCCGAACTCGTGCCCACCACTACGAAAGGAGCGACGCCGTCATGGACGACTACGACGTGATCGTCGTGGGCGGCGGGCCGGGCGGCGCCACCGTCGCCGGGCTCACCGCCGCGGAAGGTCACCGGGTACTGCTGCTGGACAAGGACCGCTTCCCGCGCTACCAGATCGGGGAATCCCTGCTGCCCGCCACGATCCACGGCATCTGCGCGATGCTCGGCGTGCGCGACGAGATCGAGCGGGCCGGATTCGTCCGCAAACGGGGCGGCACCTTCAAATGGGGCACCGGTGCCGAACCGTGGACGTTCTCCTTCGCGGCGTCCGACCGCATGGCCGGGCCCACGTCGTACGCCTATCAGGTCGAGCGCTCCCGGTTCGACATGCTCCTGCTCGACGGCGCCCGCCGGCTCGGCGCCGAGGTCCGGCAGGAACATCGGGCGCTCGGCACGATCCGGACCGGCGAACGGATCGGCGGCGTCCGCTATCTCGACGACGCCGGGCACGAACGGCGAGCGACGGCCAGGTTCGTGGTCGACGCCTCGGGGAACGGCAGCAGGCTCCACCACGACGTCGGCGGAACCCGCGAGTATTCGCCGCATTTCCGCAACCTGGCGCTGTTCGGCTATTTCGAAGGCGGCCACCGGATGCCCGCGCCCGACGCCGGGAACATCCTGTGTGTCTCGTTCCCCGACGGCTGGTTCTGGTACATCCCGCTGTCGGACACGTTGACCAGCGTCGGCGCCGTCGTGAAACACGAGTCCGCGGACCGCGTCCAGGGCGATCCGGACGTGGCCTACCCGGCGCTGATCGAGGATTGCCCGCTCATCAAGGAGTTCCTCCGGGACGCGCGCCGCGCGACCGAACCACCCTATGACCGGCTCCGCGTGCGGAAGGACTATTCGTACGACCGGACGGCCCTGTGGGCCCCGGGGATGGTGCTCGTCGGGGACGCCGCGTGCTTCATCGACCCGGTGTTCTCGTCTGGAGTACACCTGGCCACCTACAGCGCATTGCTGGCCGCACGCTCGATCAACAGCGTCTTGGCCGGTTTCGCCGACGAGAAGCGGTGTTTCGCCGAATTCGAAGCCCGCTACCGCCGGGAATTCGGGCTGTTCCGGGATTTCCTCGTCACCTTCTACAAGCTGGAGACCGACGAGGAAGACTACTTCGCGCACGCGCGACGGCTCACCGATCATCACGGGAGTGCCGACGAGGCCTTCGCCGATCTCGTCGGCGGCGTGTCCTCAAAGGACTTCTCCCGCGCGCTGTTCGGCGACGTGCTCGCCGAGGGTGTGCAGCTGCAGTTACGCGGCCTGCTCGGCGAAGCCGCGGGCGACGAGCCGCCGATGTTCCCCGGCGGGCTCGTCCCCACCGCGGACGGCAGGCGATGGCGGGTGCCCGATGCCTGACCTCGCCCTCCTGCTCGCCGCGCTCGCCGTGCTGCTGCCACTGGCCCGCTGCTTCGGCTGGGTGTTCACCCGGCTCCGGCAACCCGCCGTCCTCGGCGAGATCACTTGCGGGCTCGTCGTCGGCATCGCTCTGCAAGCGGGTCCAGGCCTGCCTGGCAGCGTCGAAACGACGCTGGACGCCCTGGCGCAACTCGGCCTGATCCTGTTCCTGTTCGGGGTCGGTGCCCGGCTCGCGCCGTCGATCACCGCGGCGCGGGTCACGGCGGCGTTCGTCCCGGCGCTCGGCGCGACCGTCGTCCCGGTCGTCCTCGGCGCGCTGCTGGCAGTGTGGCTCGCCGCGCGCCATGCCCCCGCCGGCGTCGTCCCGTTCGTCCTGTTCGCCGCCGCGGCCTTGGCGGTCACCGCCTTTCCCGTACTGGCGAGGATCCTGGCCGAACGCCGCATGCTGGACGACCCACGCGGCCGCTGTGCGCTCACCGCCGCCGCGATCACCGACGCGACGGCGTGGGCGGCACTCGCCTTCGTCGCCGCGTCCGTCCACAGTGGAACCGAGGTCTGGTCGCTACTGGGAGTGGTCCCGTTCCTGCTGGGCCTGCTCGTCCTCGCCCGCCCGTGGTTCGGCCGGACGCTGGATCGGTTGTCCGCCCCGGCCTCGGCCGTGACCATGGTCGTCCTCGCCTGCGCCGGGGCCGCGGTGACCGACACCATCGGCCTGCACGCCGCTGTCGGCGCGTTCCTCATCGGCGTCGCCGCCGGCCGTCCCGCGTCCCGGCACGACCCCGCCGCCGCGATCGCGCCCCTCGCGGCCCTGCTCGTCCCGCTGTACTTCGTCCTCATCGGACGGAAGGTCGACCTCGGTGACCTCGACACCACCCTGGTCACCGAAACCGTCGCGATCATCGCGGTCGCCGTCGTCGCCAAGGGCGGCGGCGCGTACCTCGGTGCCCGCCTCGCCGGACAAGCACCTCATCCGGCCGCGGTGTTCGCGACGCTGATGAACACCCGTGGCGTCACCGAACTCGTCTTCCTCAGCATCGGGCTCGGGCTCGGCGTCATCGACAGCGCCTTCTACACCGCGATGGTCGCCATGGCCCTCGTCACGACCGCCATGACCGGCCCGCTCCTCAACCACCTCGAACGGAACAAGGTGACCCGAGATGCCTGACCACCCTGCCGAACCGTGGCGGATCAAGATGGTCGAACCGATCCGCACCACCACCCGCGAACATCGCGAACGAGCACTCCGGGCCGCAGGCTGGAATCCCTGTCTGCTCCGCTCCGAAGACGTCTACATCGACCTCTTCACCGACTCCGGCACCAACGCCATGTCCGATCGGCAATGGTCGGCGCTCATGCGCGGTGACGAGGCCTACGCCGGCGCTCGCAGCTTCTATCTCTTCGAACAAGCCGTCCGCACCCACTACGGCTACGAACACGTCATTCCCGTCCACCAAGGCCGGGGCGGCGAGAACATCCTTTCCCGCTGTCTGATCCGTCCGGGCGCCCATGTCCCCGGCAACATGTACTTCCCCAGCACCCGCGCGCATCAGGAACTCAACGGCGCCACCTTCCACGACGTCATCATCGACGAAGCGCACGACCCCACCTCCGAACATCCGTTCAAAGGCAACGTCGATCTCGTCAAGCTGCAAGCCGTCATCGCCGAACACGGCGTCGCCATCCCCTACGTCTCGCTCGCCGCGACCGTGAACATGGCGGGCGGCCAGCCCATCAGCGTCGCCAACCTCACCGCCGCCTGCGACCTCGCCCACGCCCACGGCATCCCCGTCTTCCTCGACACCGCCCGCGCCGTCGAGAACGCCTGGTTCGTCAAACAACGCGAACCCGGCTGGGCGCACCGCTCGATCGCGGACATCCTGCTCGCCCTCTGCTCCCCCACCGACGGTGCCGTCATGTCGGCCAAAAAGGACTGTCTCGCCAACATCGGCGGCTGGATCGCCCTGCGCGACCCCGATCTCGCCGAACAGGCGCGCGGGCTCGTCCTGCTCTACGAAGGGCTCCACACCTACGGCGGCATGGCGGGCCGTGACATGGAGGCCATCGCGCAGGGCATCACCGAATCCGTCGACGAGGACCACATCCGCGCCCGCGTCGCGCAGATCGAGTACCTCGGCCACCGGCTCCACACCGCGGGTGTGCCGATCGTCCGGCCCCTCGGCGGCCACTGCGTCTGCGTCGACGCCACCGCCGTCCTCGGCCACCTCCCCCGCACCGAACTCCCCGGCCAGACCCTCGCCGCCGCCGTCTACCTCGAAGGCGGTGTCCGCGGCGTCGAACGCGGCACCGTCTCGGCCGGACGCGACCCGGCCACCGGCGAGAACCGTTACCCGCCCTTGGAATTCCTCCGGCTCGCCATTCCGCGCCGTGTCTACACCCAAAGCCACATCGACCACGTCGCCGACACAGTCATCCGTGTCCACAAAGACCGGCACCACATCACCCACGGACTCGCCTTCATCCACGAACCGCCTCACCTCCGGTTCTTCCAAGCCCGCTTCGCCCCGGCCGGCGGTACCGGCATCCACGCCGTGTGACCGGGCGTGCCGCGCACTCTTTTGGGAAGTCTGCACGGTTTCACAAGAGGGTCGTGAGTGGCATAGAGCGTTCCATTGAGGGGTAAGGCAAACGCGGCGTGGTCGGTGCGGGTGGTGGGGGGGGGGGGGGGGGGGGGGGGTAGACCACCCCCCCCCCCCCCCCCCCCCACGCCCCGGCCCCCCCGCC
>NZ_JBIWKX010000026.1:37181-107945 GCF_044765885.1 Amycolatopsis sp. NPDC102389 | reverse complement strand
ACCCTCAACCGAGCAGTACGCTACCAACCACTCAACACCAAACTGTCCGACAAGTCCTGAAACACATCTGTCCGTGAGGTCCTGAAACAGCACATGGGGTTCTAGCCCCACTTGCCACTCACGACCCCACGGAAAACCGGTCATACGAGCATCAAACGGACATCCGGTCGGCGGAATCTGTCCTATATGGACACTCGGGCCGTGCTGCGTCCGCACCTCGCGGCGAAGGACTCTTTGCTTGTGCTCCCAGCGCATGAAGGGGGCCTTCATGTACTTCCGAACCGGCCCGCTCAGCCGAGCGCGTCCGCCTTGATGGCCTCGAACTGGGCACCCATCCGCGCCGCGAGCGCTTCGGCCGCCCGCAGTGGCCGGACCATCACCTTGAAGTCGGTGATCTTGCCGTCGGCGTCAAAGGTCAGGAGGTCGCAGCCGTTGATCTCCAGCCCGTCGACGGTCGCTTCGAACTCGTACATGTGGTGCGCGCCGTCGTGGATCTCGCGGACGTACCGGAAGTCCTCGAACACCCGCAGGACCCCGCGCAGGATCGCCGCCGTGATCGCCTTCCCCGAGTAGGGCTTGAACGCCACCGGGCTGGTGAAGACCACGTCGTCGGCGAGCAACGCCTCGATCGCGGCGGCGTCCTTCGCTTCGACTGCTTCACGGAACGTGGGCATGGCGATCTCCTCATAGTCAACTTGTTGAGTAGATGCCGCGAGCGTAGGTGATCACCGCGCCACTGTCCATCAAAGTGTCTAATCAACTTTGCGACTAATCCGCATGGGTCTATCATTGCGCCATGGCGCTGCGGAACGCGATCCTCGCGACGCTCCTGGACGGCGAGTCCTCGGGCTATGACCTGGCGAAGAGTTTCAACGCGTCGGTCGCCAACTTCTGGACCGCGACACCGCAGCAGCTCTATCGCGAGCTGGACAAGATGGAATCGCAGGGCCTGGTGGCGGCCCGGGTCGTCGAACAGCAACGGCGGCCCAACAAGCGGCTCTTCTCCTTGACCGACGCGGGCGCGGCCGAACTCGCCGGCTTCACCACGCGAGCGCCGAAGCCGACCGCGATCCGCGACGAACTGCTGGTGCAGGTCCAGGCGCTCGAGGCAGGCGACGACAAGGGGATCCGGCGCGCCGTCGCGGACAGGATGGCCACCGCCGAAACGAAGCTCAAACGGTTCGAACGCCTTCGGGAGCGGTTGCTCGGCGACTCCGCCGAGGCGGAGTTCCTCGCCACCTCGCCCCGTGTGGGGCCGTATCTGACCCTCGCCCGTGGGATCGTCTTCGAACAGGAGAACATTCGCTGGTGTGAGCAGGTCCTCGCGGTGCTCGAACGCCGCGCCACCGGAGGTGACCGGCTTGGTTGAGCGGAAAACGGGTCCGAAGTTCCGTCAGGTGGTGCTGGATTGCACCGACGCCCGCGCGCTGGCGGAGTTCTACCGGCGTCTGCTGGTCTGGGACTACCGCCCTGGGGACGAAGCACCCCCGCCCGGCGCCGAGGACAAGGACTGGCTGGTGCTGAGAAACCCGGAGGGCGGGGCGCAACTCGCCTTCCAGCAGGTCGATCGGCTGGAAGAAGCGAGCTGGCCGGACGCCGAACCGGTGCCCCAGCAGCTGCACCTGGATCTGACCGTGGGCTCCGTCGAGGAGCTCGAGACGCAGCACGCCCGTGTCCTCGAACTCGGCGGGCGGCTCCGGTACGACCGCGGTGAAGATCCTGTGGAACCCTTGCGCGTTTACGCGGATCCGGCTGGCCATCCGTTCTGCGTCTTCGTCGACTGAAGGCTTTCAGGCGCGGCAGAGCAGCGCGTCGGGAGTGCGATTCGAGCCGACACGCCCGGTATAGGCGACACCGGCGACGTATTCGCCCGGAGCGCACTGGCCCTTGTAGTGGCCCGACGCGAAGTCGCCGCCGGGGCTCCCGGACGGCCGGTTGTCACCGCGGTCGAACCAGACCGTCCGGCCGGTGCGGCCCAGGGGAGTGGCGGACCGGCCGCACAAGAGCGCCGAGAACGCCGCGCCGGTGACGCTGTAGCCGACCGCGGCGTGATCCGGCGGGCATTGCACCTTGGTGTAGCCGGACGCCCAGTCGGTGTCTACATAGGACTCATTGCGGACCACGGCGTATCCCGTCGGCGCGGCGATGCTGCCGGTGCACAGACCGCGATTCCCGGTATGGGAAAGACCGTTGAGCCGCTGACCGTCGGGGCAGGAACCCTTGCGTGCGCCCGGATTCCAGTCCGCCATGGCGCGAACCGCGCGAGAGGCCTGGAAATCGGCGTAGTCGAGGTTCAGCATCGACCAGCGCTCGGCCTCCGGGATCCGGCCCGAGCGAGACGGCGCGTCCACCAGCCGTCGCCAGGCCGGGCCACGCCAGTCCGTGCCGTCGAGCACGTCGACGCGCCGGCCGGCGGCGTCCCAGGAGAGCAACGACCATCCGTTGCCCGTCTCGCCTTCGTGAAAACCGACGGCGGGCCAGTAGGCGAAGTCGGTGTCGGTTTCGGCGAGATAGCCGACGAAGTTCTCGAACCAGGCGCGGCTCGCCGCGTCGGTGGTGTGACGGCCTTCGCCGAATTCGCTGATCCAGAGCGGGGCGGTGTAGTGCTTGCCGGTCTCCGCCGAGACGAAGAACGCTTGCCGCTGAAGGACATCACGTAGTTGCTGGGGCGAGAGGTCACGGTAGCGCGGGTCGTGGGTCTCGCCGGTGCCGGTCGCTCCGGAATGGTTCGGACCGGTGTACCCGTAGAAATGCGCGGCGTAGACCAGTTTTCCGGAATCCACGAGGGTATGCGAGAGTGTGCGAGCCGGCTCCAGCGTCGGCCTCCCGTGGGGAAGGCCGTCGACGGGCAGTCCGGTCCAGTTGATGCCCTCGACGATGAGCAGCAGGTCGGGATTGGCCTCGGTCTGGATGCGGTCGGCCACCCGCTGGCTCGCGCGTTGCCAGTCCGTGCCGTTTCCCCAGCCCCAGTTGGGATCGTCGAAGACGTTCCGGCGGACCTCGTTGTACAGATCGGCGCCGACGACCCGTTTGTTCGCGGCGTAGCGGCGGGCCATGAACAGCCAGTCGTCCTGCCACCGCTGCTCGGTCTGGGCGGTGTTCCAGCGCTCGTTGCCGTCGAGACCGCAACACCAGCGGGAGGTCGTGGTGTGGTTGTTGAGTATCACCGCGAACCCGCGTGCGGTCAGCCGCGTGACGACGCGATCGTAGACCTGCAACGGGGTCAGGCCGCGCAGTTCCGGGTTCGCCGAGAGGTCGGGGACCGGCTTGGTGTCGTGGATCATCGCGTTGGAGAAGGGCAGCCTGACACTGTTCAGGCCGAGTTCCGCGAACCCGTCGATGATGGTGTCGATCGACGCCCGGTCCAGTCCCAGCGGTGTCTGGTAGGCGATCTCACCGGCATGGTGCGCGGCAGGATCGTTCACGTCGCCCGACCCGGTCCACGTGCCGCTCGCGCCGTGCCAGTTGGCGGCCTTCAGCTTGAACCGATCGCCCGCCGCGTCGACGATGTAGCGGCCGCGCGTGCTGAGCGGCGCGACCCAGCCCGACGGGTCCGCCGCCGCGGCGACGGCGGCCGGGGGAGTCACGATTCCGGCGGTCACCAGGATGGCGAGCAGCACACTCTTGATCCTCACCCGCCGGAGGCTAGCCACTCGCGCGGCCGGTTGTATACGGACGATCGGGTAACTTGCCGGCATGACCACCGCGCTGATCATCGGTGACCTCCAGCGAGGCATCACAGGGAATTACCCGTTCACCGGAACAGTTCTGCCGCCGATCAAGAGTCTGTTGCCGCGTGCGCGGGCGGCCGGTGTGCTCGTCGTGTTCGTCCACTTCGCACTCCGCGGCAACGGGGCCGACCTGCCCGCGGGGAACGCTTTGTTCAAGACGTTCCACGAAGCGGCGGACACCTTCCACGAGGGTGCGGCCGGGACCGAGATCGCGCTGCCGGTCGCCGACGAGGACGTGGTCGTGCTGAAACGCCGTGCCAGCGCGTTCGCCGGCACCGATCTCGACCTGGTGCTTCGCGCCCGGGGCGTCGGCACCGTCGCGATCGCCGGAGTCGCGACCAGCGCGATGGTGGCCGCGACGGCCTACGACGCGGCGGACCGCGGCTACGACGTGACCGTGCTGCGCGACGGGTGCGCCGACGGCGACCAGGCGATGCACGACTTCTTCGTGGACTCGGTCTTTCCGAGCCGGGGCTTCGAGGTCGTGACGTGCGCGGACTGGCCCGGCGAATAAATCGCGCGAGCGAAGCGTCCTGATGTGGCACGGTGATCGGCGAACTGATCGGGGGGCCACGGATGGAGACGAAGCGACTCGGGCGCACCGACGTCGAGGTGACGCGGCTGGGTTTCGGCGGCGGACCGCTCGGGGGTCTGTTCGCGCCACTGGACGACGACACCGCGGCGGGGGCGCTGGCCGCGGCATGGGACGGCGGGATCCGTTACTACGACACGTCTCCGCACTACGGGATCGGGCATTCCGAGCGCCGCATTGGCGAGTTCCTGCGCTCGCGGCCGCGTGCTTCCTACGTCCTGTCGACGAAGGTCGGCCGTCTGCTGATCCCCCAGGATCCGGACGGGAAGCCGGATCCGGCGGGTTTCCACGTCCCCGCGGCGTACCGCCGGGTCCGTGACTTCACCCGTGACGGGATCCGGCGCAGTGTCGAGGATTCGCTGGAGCGGATGGGCTTGGACCGGATCGACGTGCTGTATCTGCACGACGCCGAGGAGTACTTCGACGACGCGCTGCGCGATGGCTATCCGGCCCTCGCGGAGCTGCGGTCGGAAGGGATCGTCGGCGCGATCGGCGCCGGCATGTACGACACGGCCATGCTGACCACGCTGGTCAGGGAGACCGATGTCGACGTCGTCATGCAGTCCGGGCGGCACACGCTGCTCGACCACACCGCGCTCGACACCTTCCTTCCGGCGTGCGAGGAACGCGGTGTCTCGGTGATCGCGGCGTCGATCTTCAACTCCGGGCTGCTCGCCGTCCCGCGGCCGGCCGAGGGCGCGTACTTCGACTACGAGGCCGCCGCACCGGAGGTCGTGGAGCGGGCGAACCGGATCGCCGACGTGTGCAAGGCACACGGCGTGACGCTTCCCCAGGCTGCCATGGCCTTCCCGCTGCAGCATCCGGCCGTCGCCGGAATCGCGGTGGGGATGCGGTCCGCCGAAGAGGCCCGGAGCAATTTGGAGTCCTTCGACGTGAAGGTGCCCACACAGGTCTGGGCCGACCTGCGGGCCGCGGGCTTGATCCGTTCGTCAGCGATTAAGGTGGTCTGATGGTGTCGGTCAAGCAGGTCCAGGTCACGTTCGATTGCGCGAAACCCGAGCGCCTCGCCCGTTTCTGGTGCGAGATCCTGGGCTACGTCGTGCCCTCGCCGCCGGAGGGGTTCACCACCTGGGACGACTACAACCGCACGCTGCCGCCCGAGAAGCAGGACGCCGGCTTCGTCTGCAGCGACCCCACCGGGGTGGGTCCGCGGCTGTACTTCCAGCGTGTCCCCGAAGGCAAGGTCGTCAAGAACCGGGTGCATCTCTGTGTGCGGGCCGGTACCGGGCTCGTGGGCGAGGAGCGCCTCGCGGCACTCCAAGCCGAATCCACTCGCCTCACGGCGCTCGGGGCGGTGCAGCAGCGTGTCCTGCTCGCCGACGAGGAGAACGAGTCGTGCATCGTGATGCAGGACATCGAGGGCAACGAGTTCTGTCTCGACTGACCTCACGCGGTGCGAACGCTGAAGGTCGTGATGCAGAAACCGCCGTCCGCCATGCGATCCGAGATCACGAGGCCCTTCGCCGACCGTCCTTTGACGACTCCGGCGACGTCGGCGAGGACGAACCTGGACGTCCCGTTGGCAGTGGTCACTTGAACCCGTGATCCCAGCGGAAGCAGGGAATCGATCTTGTCGTCCATGAACCGCTTCTGCGCCTCGCAGGCCAACGCGATCGCCGCCGGCTTGTCGCTTCCGGCGATCTTGGCGAGGAAGTCCGTGATCACCTGAACGCCCTTCTCGGGCGGGGGAGTCGGGCGCCTGGTGACGGTGATCCTCGGCCGGCTGACCCTGGTGCTGCTCGGGCTTTCGGTGGTGCTCGTGGGGGCGGAGGTCGTTGTCGCGCTGGAGGACGGAATGGGCAACGAGAGCCCGGGGCCCTTGCGGAGCAGGAAACCGGGCGCGGCGAAACCGGTGATGCAGAAGGCCACCAGTACGATCACCGCGACCAGGATCCCGATGGCCACGCCGGGTTTGACGGTCGACGGCCGGGTGTTCTGCTGATCGGGCAGGCCAGGATAGGTCATCGGATTCACCTTCCGTGCGGATCTGAATTGGCGATCCGACGAGGCTCTTCCGGAGTGGGTTCCGATCCTTTCGGGGATCTTACGGCTTGGCGAAAACGCCCTGGTTGGCTCCATTATGGACGGTTGCGGTGACCGCCGGGCGGGCTGAAGGCTCCCTTCGCCGAGTCTGATGCGACGAAAGGAGCCTTCGGCCCTGATCGGATACGGTTGCCGTCAGCAGGGTTGCAACAGCCAGCAGAGCCGGTAGTTCGCCTGGTAGGTCGTGGAAGTACCGGGCGCGATGATGTTCTGCGTCCGCGCGCCGCCGTGCGCCCAGCCGGTGAAGGCGTACTTCAGGTTGAGCGGCGGCAGCTTCTGCGGGCTGTCCGCGCTGATCG
This sequence comes from Amycolatopsis sp. NPDC102389, assembly GCF_044765885.1. Lineage (NCBI taxonomy): Bacteria > Bacillati > Actinomycetota > Actinomycetes > Pseudonocardiales > Pseudonocardiaceae > Amycolatopsis > Amycolatopsis sp. NPDC102389. The sequence goes on along the minus strand of NZ_JBIWKX010000026.1, from coordinate 101,259 downwards.
AGTTGGTGGATCCGGCGATCACCGTCCGGGAGAACGGCGTGCGTTGCTGCGTGCCGCCGACGGTGAGCGTCGCCTGGCTGGGGCTGGAGGCGAAGTTCAGCGACACCGTCTTCGGCTGGAGGTCGACGGTCTTGCTGCCGGTCCGGCCGGTCGAGTCGGTCGCGGTGAGGGTCAGCTGCAGGTACGACGGGTAGTCGTGGTCCGGCGCGACGAACGAGCCGGACGCGACGCCGGGGAAGTCCTGGACGTTGTGCGTATGGCAGGTGCCGTTGGTCGCGCAGTGCCGGATCGCGAGCCGCCACGACAGCGTCGACGCCGGGAGCTGCCCGTCCTGGGCGTCGACAGCGCGGCCGGTGAAGGACACGGTCTGGCCGACCGACCAGGTCAGCGTTCCCGTTGGGCTGTCGATGACCGGCACCGGGTCGAGGCCCTCCGGATTCCCGATGGTCACCCGCACCGTCGTGGTCGCGCTCGCGCCGTGGGAGTCCGTCACCCGCAGTCCGGCGTCGACGGCGGCCGCTGCGGTGTAGGTCCAGGTGGGGGCGGCGGCCGACGAGTCGTCGTACGCGCCGTCGGCGTCGAGATCCCAGGCGTAGGACAGGGTGTCCCCGGTGTCCGGGTCGGTGGACGCGGTGCCGTCGAACCGCACCGTCAGCGGTGCCGGTCCGCTCGACGGGTTCGCCGTGGCCACCGCGGACGGCGGCCGGTTGGTGCCGCCGGGATGACTCACGCGATGAAGTTCGCCGCTGCCCAACGCGACGTAGAACAAGTCGCCGCCCGGGCCGGTGAGCACCTGCACGGGGACGTTGACGCCGCTCACGAAGGGTACGAGACGGCTCGCGCTCGGCTGGCCGCCGACGGTTTGCATGGCCCAGATACAGCCACGGGACGAGTCGGCGAAGAACAGCGCGCCGGAATACTCGGCGGGGTAGTTGCCACCGGATTCGAACGCGATGCCGCTGATCGAAGAGCCTCCGGTGGGGCAGGAATCGGTCGCGACCACCTTGGAGCGGTGGTTGTAGGCGAAGTACGGGGCGGAATGCCCGCCGGAGGAGTAGAGGGACTCGCACCGGTCGAGGTTCGCGCCGTCGTAACCGGCCTGCCTGGCGTTGCCTTCGAAGCATGGCCAGCCGAAGTTCTCCGCCACGCCGTCACCGACGTCGGCGACGCGGTTGATCTCCTCCCAGGTGTCCCAGCCGACGTCGCCGGCCCAGAGCTCGCGCGTGCCCGGCCGGAAGCCGAACCGGAACTGGTTCCGCGCGCCGTAGGCGATCACGCGCCGGGCGTTGGCGTCGGTGCTGTTCGCGAAGGGGTTGCCAGGGACGCCTTCGCCGGTGTCCGGGTCGATGCGCAGCAGGGTGCCGTTGAGCAGCACCGGTTGTCCGGCGGCGCGTCGCGGCGACTGCGAACGCAGCGCGCCGCCTTCGGCCGCCGGGGGCGTGAGGTTCGTTCCGGCGGGCGAGGGCGGGTCGGCGCAGGGGTTCCCGACCTGGCCGTAGTCGGCGAAGCTGAAGCTGGCGCCGTCGCCGCCACCCGCGTACAGCGCGCCGTCCGGGCCGAAGGCGAGGGCGCCGATCGAATGGCTGGGGAACTGCTGGCACCAGCCCGTGACCAGCGGTTTCTCGCTCACGGCCGTACCCGCCGAGCCCATCGTCAGCTGGGAGACGCGGCCGGTCACGACACATCCCTTGTCGGTGGCGCCCGGCGGGGTCGGACAGGTGTCGCCCCAGCGCGGCGCGGTACCGCCGGGCTCCGCGTCGAGGGTGTACGAGACGTAGACGTACGGCCTGGCGGGAAAAGCGGGGTCGACGGCGAGCCCGAGCAGGCCGCGGTCCCAGAAGTCCTGTGTCTGCGGACGGAGATCGGCGAACACCGTCGCCGTCGGGTCGGCGAGTGAGTCGAAGACCTTGACCAGGCCGCTCTTCTCGGCGACGAACACCCGGCCGTCCGGTGCGAACGCGGTGGCGGTCGGCGAGCTGAGCCCGCCGATCACCACCGTGTCGGTGAAACCGGTGGGCACCGCGGCTTCGGCGGGCGTCGTGGTGAGGAGCCCGACGGCGAGCGCGCCGACCAGCGGGCCGACCACGCCCACCGCCAGCGCGCGTCGTGATCTTCGGGGGAACGGGAAACGACGAGAACTCAGCACGCGAACTCCTCTGCGGCGGGGACCGAACAGAACAAGACAGCTCTTCGGTATGCCGTGAGAAGGCCGAAAGTTGTTACGCGTCTGCGGGAAATGCGCACAACTCGCCAAACGGGCCGCTCCCGCGGTCAGGCCGTGGCGGCGGGAAATCCGGTCAGGCGGGCGAGCGCGCCGAATCCGTCGTCCGTGCCGGGCCAGTGCGCGCGGACGGCGTCGAGCCCGGCGCGGCGGACGACGCCACGCAGGACGAGCGTGACGATGATGGCGTCGTCGGCATAGCCCAGAACGGGGATGAAATCGGGGACGAGATCGAAGGGCAGCGCGAGGTAGACCAGCAGCAGCGCGAGCCTGATCCGCACGCCACGGGGCAGTGTCTCGTCGGCGGCCAGACGGCGGATGAGCCGCAGCACGTCGGGCAGCAGCCGCAGCGCTTCCCGGAGCAGCCCGCCCCGCGGCCGGGCGAGAACGAGCGTCACGACGAGCACGAGCCAGGCCACGAGCAGCGCACCGGCGAGGCCGAGCAGCAGATCCCACCAGAACGACCCGGTCATCGCGTTTTCACCGCCCGGAGTCGAGGTGTGGCGTGGTCGGGGGCTTCGGCGCGCAGAGCGGCTTCCTCGAAGGCGGCGAGTTCGCCCGCCGCCTGCTCGACGGCGTCGCGCGCCTCCTGGCCGCCCGGAGCGGCGAAATAGTCGCGGGCGGCGATCTTGTTCAGCCAGCTGTGGAACCGGTGCAGGTCGGCTTCGGATTCTTCGACTTCCGCGTAGGTGGCGTTGCCGCGGGCCTGCTCGTCCGCGAGTTCCTGGCGCAGCGCGGGAAGCCGCTCGAGGACTTCGGCGTATTCGGCGTCGCGGGCCGCGTTCATTTCGGCGATCACCGCCTGCTCCTCGGCCGGGTCGGTGAACGCCATCGGCAGTGTGCGAGCCGTCCCGCCCTGATGGCGGACGCGGTCGATCAGCCGGCGTATCTCCCGCACCACCTCCGGCCGCGCGGGCAGCAGGCACACCGATTGCTGCAGGTAGAGCGCGCCGAGGGAGCGGAGTTTGCGCCAGACCTGAACCCGCAGCGAGTCCGGCGCGCCGGCGGTGGACACGCTGATCACCAGCCAGTCCTGTTCGCGGGGTTCGCCAGTCACACGCCGATGTTACGCCCGTAACATCGGCCGGTCCACTCGGGGACGGTTCACCCATTCGGAATAAGATCCGCTTCGTGGTCAACCTTCGGTGGGTCTCGAAGCAGTGGCGGTATGGCCCGGTCTTGTACCTCCCGGTCGCCTTGGCCCTCTTCGCGGGATCGTTGCTTCCGGCGTTGCAGAGCCACGGAACGCAGTTCGGCGGGCTGCCGGACCGCCCGTACGACGCTTTGGCCGTCGTGGGGATCGCCCTGCAATGCGTCCCGCTCGTCGTGTGCAGCCGGTGGCCGGTCGCGTGTTTCACCGTGGTGTCGCTCGGTTTCGCCATCGACCAGTTCGGGGGTTACCACTCGTTCGCCGGCACGGCGCTGCCGATCGCCTTGCTGACCGTGGGCCTCCGGCTGGAGCGGCATCGTCGCGTGGTGGCGATCGTGTTCACCGCGGTGTTCCTCGCGTCGGCGATCGCGTTCGCTTCGCTCGGCGGAACGGAGCCCGTGACCGGCTACGTGACGTTCTATCTCGCGCTGGTGCTGGCTTGGGGGATCGGGACGGCGTTGCGGTCCAACCGGGTCGCCGAGGCGGAACGACGCCGCCGCGTCGCCGAAGACACCCGGACGGCCGAACGCGTCCGCATCGCCGCCGAACTCCACGACGTCGTGACCCATCACGTCACCGCGATGGTCGTGCAGGCCGAAGCGGCCCGGTACCTGACCGACGCGCGGCTCGAGCAGAGCTTGACCGCCGTCGCCGACACCGGACGGCTGGCCATCGCCGACCTGCGTCACCTGCTCGACGTGATCGACCCCGGCCACGGCGCCGAAGCGATCCCGACCCTCGTGGAGCGCACGCGCCGGGCGGGGCAACCGGTGGAGTTCTCCGAGCAGGGTGAGCCCGCGGCGGGGGACGCCGGCCCGGTGGCTTACCGCGTCGTGCAGGAGGCGTTGACCAACGCGCTGAAACACGCGCGCGGCAGCCGCACCTCGGTACTGGTGCACCACGGGGACGGGGAGATCACCGTCGCGGTGGACACGGACGAGTCCTTGCCCACCGCGGAATCCCCGGACGGCGGCGGCCGGGGCCTCGCCGGGCTGCGCGAACGGATCGGCGTCCTGGACGGCGAATTCAGCGCGGGCCGCCGAAGCGACGGCGGGTTTTCCGTCCGTGCCCGCATTCCCGCGGGGAACCCGTCGTGACCGCGCCGACGCGGGTGCTGGTCTGCGACGACCAGATGCTGGTGCGCACCGGCCTGGTGACGATCATCGACGCGCAGCCCGACCTCGAGGTGGCGGGCGAATGCGGCGACGGGCGGACCGCGGTCGAGCTCGCGACCCGCCTGCGCCCGGACGTCGTGGTGATGGACGTGCGGATGCCGGTGCTCGACGGCATCGAAGCCACCCGGCTGCTGGCGGGCGCCGACGTGGCCGACCCCGGCAAGGTCCTGGTGGTGACCACGTTCAACCTCGACGAGTACGTCTACCGGGCGCTGCGCGCCGGTGCGAGCGGGTTCCTGCTCAAGGACACCCCGCCCGACCGGCTGCTGCACGGGATCCGCACGGTGGCCGCCGGCGCCGCGCTGCTGGATCCCGAGGTGACCCGGCAGCTGGTGGGCCGGTACGCCGCCCGGATCCGGCCCGTCGAGGACGACGACCCGGCCGAAAACCCGCTGACCCCAAGGGAACTGGAGGTCCTCCGGCTCATCGCGGACGGCCGCTCGAACAGCGAGATCGCCGCGACCCTCATGATCAGCCAGGAGACCGTCAAGACGTTCGTTTCGCGCATGCTCGCCAAACTCGGGCTCCGTGACCGGGTGCAGGCGGTCATCTACGCCTTCCGCAACGGCCTCGTCACCTGAGTCCTATTTGGACTTGGCTTCGTCCACGACGCGCTGGATCGCCCGGACGGCGAGGTCCGGCTGGTCGACGTAGATGTAGTGCTCACTGTTCGCCGCGGTGCTCAGATTGCTGCGGCCGGACAGCGCGAGCCACTTCCGCTGTCCCTCCGACCATGCCTTCTCGAGGCCCTCGCCGTACTGGGGGACAGCCGTGAGGTACTGCTTGCCGTGCTGGATCACCTCGACCGGGATGTCCCCGGCAGGGCGGACCTCGGCGTCGTGGACCACCAGTTTCTCCGGGCCCTGCCCCGCGAACACCGCCAAGGTCTGCTCCCGCAGTTCGGCCGCCATCCCGGTGGCCGAATCCGGGATCTGCTGCCGCAGATCGGCTTCCTGGGTCGGCGAGGTGGCGTCCATCAGCACCAGGCCCTTGACCCGGTCCTGATGGTCGGGGGAATACCTGGCTGCGATCAGCCCGCCGAGTGAATGCCCGGCCAGCACGACCGGCTTGCCACCGGCGACCTGGTCGAGCACGCCGGTCAGGATCTTCCCGGTGCTTTCGAAACTCTGCGGCCCGTCGGGCTGGTCGCTGGCGCCCGCGCCGAGCCGATCGTAGGAACAGACCCGGCCTTGCGCGGCAAGGGTGTTCTGGAGCGCGCTCAGTTTCCCGAGGTCGTCACCCCCGCCGTGCAGCAGGACGACGACCGGCTTCCCGTCGACGGGATTTCCCGCGCACGACACGTTCACCGAGCGCTCGCCGACCTTGATCTTCTGTGTTCCGGTGAACGCGGCCCGGTTCTCCGCGGCGGCGCTGCTCACGGGCGCCTCCAGGTCCTCCTCTGTGGCTTCGTCGCAGGCCGACAGCGCGACGCCTGCCACTGCGCAGCACAGCGCGATCAGAGCGGATGCCTTACGGGACATGGTGAACTCCTGGTACAGGGGAACGATTCACCCGGCACGCTACGGATCCGGCGGCCGGGAATCGTCACCATGCGGAGGACACCTGCGTGTAGCTCTCAAGGGTGACAAGACGCGTCAGCGGTAGGCGCGCAGGAACACGTCCACCCCGTCGCTGAGGATCGCGAGGATCTCTGCCTTGCCCACCGTTCGGTCCTCGTCCGTCACGTCGAGGACCAGGCGCATGGTCAGAGCGACGAAGTGCTGCATGGCGCGTCGCGGGTCGTTCGGCCGGAGCTTGCCGTCCGCCGCGAACTGCGCGAACCGTTCCTCCATCATCCGTTCCGGTTGGTCGCGGGCCGCCTCCGGCAGCCGCGGCGCCACCGGAGCCTGGGAACTCAGCCGCCGGAACGTCGCGTAGTCCGACGTCGGGAACATCCCGGTCGTCACCCGCTGCGCGAAGCCGAGCAACGCGTCGCGGAGATCGCGGTCGTCGGTGAGCTCTTCGTCGATCGCCTTGCGCACGGTCGCCACGACGGCGTCGTTGGCGCGGCCCAGAACGCCGCGGAAGAGGGTCTGCTTGTCGCCGAAGTGGTCGTAGACGGTGCGTTTGGACACCCCGGCCCGAGCGGAGATCGCGTCGACGCTGGTGAGTTCGTATCCGTCCGAGACGAACAACGCCTCGGCGGCGTCGAGGATCGCCGCCTGCTTGGCCTCGGCCCGCAGCCGACGGCCCGGTGTTCGCGCGGTCGCTTTCGGGGTCGCCATGTTCTCATCGTATTCTCAGCCGTAGAAAACTGCACCGTGTAGTGTAGTTTTTGTGGCGGACGAACCGCCTCCCTGGATCCCGCACAAGGAGTTCTTCATGCAGGAGAGCAGGATCGGCGCGCACACCAGGTGGACCGGGCGGCTCGTCGGCCTCGTCGCGGTCTTGGTGCTCGTCAACTTCATGGTCGACACGGCGATCACCGCGCCGCTGCTCGTCCTTCCGGAGATGCTCGACCACTTCGGCACTGATCAGACGGCGTGGCTCAACGCCGGCGCGATGCTGGCCGGCGTGATGTGGGCGCCGCTGCTCGGCAAGAGCGCCGACGTGTACGGCAAGCGCAAAGTGCTCGTGCTGACCTTGCTGATCAGCTGCGCGGGCGCGCTCGTCTGCGCGGTGGCGCCGAATCTGTGGGTCTTCGTGCCCGGGCGCCTGCTGCAAGGAGCGGCCGTGGCCGCGTTGTTCCTTTCCGTCGCGATCGTCCGCGAGCTCTGCGCGCCCCGGATCGCGATGATCGTGGTGGGCATCGTGACCTCCGGGTCCGCGGTGCTCAACATCGGTTCCCGTTTCCTCACCGAGAAACTGGCCGTCGAGTTCGGCTTCCAGATCTTGTTCGTCGTGTCGGCCGTCGTCGCGATCGCGATGGCGATCTGCGTCCGCGCTGTCATTCCCGAGTCCGTGGTCAGGACACCGGGCCGGATCGACGTTTCAGGCGCGCTGCTCCTCGGCGGTGGCCTGGCCGGCGTGCTCGGCTACATCAGCCTGGGCTCGGAGCTCGGCTGGTTCGCCTTCGTTCCGCTGGTTCTGCTCGCCGGCGGCGTCGCGGCCTTGTCCAGATGGTTCCTGGTTTCGAGCCGGAAACCCGATGCGCTGATCGACGTCCGGAACATGGGGGCGCCCTTGGCGCTCACGTTGCTCGTGCTCGTACTCGGAACCGGTTCGTACCAGAGCATGCTCCAGCTCATTCCCCTGGTCAGCGACGTCTCGGCGGAGCAGGGCCTCGGATACGGGCTGGCCGGCCAGGGAACGCTGGCGTTGCTGCTCGCGGCGCCTGGCGTCGGGGTCATGATCGGCGGCCCGGTCGCCGGGGTGCTCGCCACCCGGGTCGGACCGGCGATGACGCTGGCCGGCGGAATCGCGCTCGGAACCGTGGGAACCATCGGGATGTTCGCCGGTGTCTCGCAGTTCCCCGTCGCGGTGTTCTTCGCCTTCCTGCTGGGTTTCACGGTCGGCGCGCTCGGCACCTCCGGCTTCAACCTCGCGGGTGGCCTGGCGCCCGCCGAACGGCAAGGCGTCGTCTCCAGCCTGGTCATGGTCGTCGTCGCGATCGGCTCGGTGGTCATGGACTTCGTGGGCGCCGCGGTACTCAAGTCGACCACCCTGTCCGTCGGCGGCGAAACGGTGAACTCGGGTACGGGCGTGTTCAGCTACATCACGATCGCTTCCGTCGCCTTCGCGATGGCCGCGGTCCTCGTCGTCCTGCTGGTGCGAAAGTCGCGCTCCAGCAACGAAACGCAAGCACTGACGTCTCTCTGAGAGAAGTGGGGAAACACATGACAGGCACGGTTCTGGTCTCGGGCGCGAGCATCGCGGGACCGGCGGTCGCGTTCTGGCTCCAGCGGTACGGATTCTCCGTGACGGTGGTGGAAAAGGCGGGCGGGCTGCGCGGCGGCGGATATCCGATCGACGTCCGCGGTACGGCGCTGGAGGTGGCCCGCCGGATGGGAATCCTGCCGCGGCTTCGGGAAGCGCATATCGAGACGCGGTCGCTGACCTTCGTCGACACCGAGGGCCGCGACGTGGCTTCGCTGCATCCGGAGACGGTGACCGGCGGAGTCGAAGGAAGCGACGTCGAAGTGCGGCGCGGTGATCTGGCGGAAATCCTTTATGGAGCCACCCGCGACGACATCGAATACGTCTTCGACGACTCGATCGAAACGCTCACCGAACACGAGCACGGCGTCGAGGTCATCTTCCGCAGTGGAGCGCGGCGCGAGTTCGATCTGGTGGTGGGAGCCGACGGCCTGCACTCGCGCACCAGGGAGCTCGTTTTCGGCCCGGAGCACCAGTATCACCGGTACCTGGGATATTGCTTCGCCGGATTCACCATGCCCAACGAATTCGGCCTCTCGCGGGAAGGCGTGATCTGGAACGCGCCCGGCCGAGGGGCGGCGCTCTACGCGGTCAAGGGAAGCGACAACGTCCACGGGTTCCTGGTCGCCGCCCGCCCCGAACCGCCGATCGAGGTAGTCCGCGATCTCCAAGCACAACGTGATCTCATCGCCACGACTTTCGCCGGTGACGGCTGGGAAATCCCGGCCATGATCGGCGCTCTGCGCGACGCTGGCGACCTGTTCTTCGACACCGTCAGCCAGATCCACCTGCCACGCTGGTCCCAGGGCCGGGTCGGCTTGGTGGGCGACGCCGCGTACGCGCCGTCGTTCTTGACCGGACAGGGGTCCAGCCTCGCTCTCGTCGGTGCCTACATGCTCGCCAGGTCACTCGCGACCACCGGGGCTTTCGACGTCTACGAAAGGGAAACGCGGGAGTTCGTCGAACTGAACCAAGCGCAGGTCGGAGTGGGGGAGGCGGCGCTCTTCCCGGTCACCGCCGAAGCCCTGGCGCGACGCGACAGCCGGCTCCGAGGTCTGACCGCTTCGGCGCCGGACACCGGACGTCCGGCGCACACCGCCTTGGTGCTGCCTGATCCGATCGACGAGACGGCGTAGGCCTAGCGCGGCATCGGCAGCAATGTCGGTGCCGCCGGGATCGAGCCGCGGTCGACGGAGAAGACGGCGAGGAAGTAGTTCGCCGTAGCGCAATTGACGTTCTCACCGCCGGTGAGATCCGCGGTCAGCGTGCCTTGCCCGACGGCCAGTTCGGCGCCGTCCTCGGCGCAACCGGGCACGACGAAGGCGAAACCGCGCCGATCGGCCGGTGGTGCGAACGACATAGCGGCACGGACGTCGTCCGGCTTCGAGATCTTGGCGCGCTCCAGGGCTCGCTGGAGCTCCTCGGCGTCGGCCGTTCTCAGTTCCGCGGGCTTCACACCTGCCAGGCCGGCGGCCGAGCCGAGTTTCACAAACGCCTCCAGCCGCGCTTGGCCGGTCCCCGCCCCGCAACCCGCCATGAGCAGGAGGAGACACACTGCTATCCATCTCATGCGGCGAGGACGTAGCGGTCCGGTGCTCCGGTTGCGTCGCCGTGGTCTCGAACCGATATCCGTCCGCGTTCGCAACCTGCCGTCGGTGCCCTACCTCTCGGGGCCGAGACGTCCGCGCCGGAAAGGCTCGACGCCGACGACATGCCGGACGCGGGTCGGTTCGACGAGTACCTTCACCCGTCGTTCTCCCGGGATCCGCCATTCGAACCGGTCGGTGCCGACGTACTTCTTCGCCAACCGGTCCATGCAGCGATCCGCCTCGTCGCCTTCGACGAACTCGACGGCCCGGCCGTGGATCACGACCCGGTCGTAGGGATCGTCCGTGTCCAGGCAGGACAGCGACACACGAGGATCGCGGCGCAGGTTCTCCTCCTTCACCCGGCCGACGGCGGTGTTGAACACGATGTGGTCGCCTTCGACGTCGATCCACATGGGGGAGACCTGAGGTGAACCGTCCTCGTTAACCGTGGCCAGGTGCCAGAAGTTCGGCGCCAGGACCCAGCCCCGGATCTGCTCGCTCAACTCGGCCACGCGGCCCTCCCCTGAGTCACGATCAGGATGATTGTCGCGTGCCCGGCCGCGGATGTCACTGAGGACTATTGACAGCCATGACAGTATTTTTCCAACTAGATGACTAGTGCGTTGCCGGGGTCGTGGTCGACCGGACGACTACCCGGGCCGGCGCCTCTGGGGAGAGGAACTGTCCATGCAGCCAGCCCGCCGTATCCGAGCCGTCCTCGCGCTCGGTGCCGCTTTGGGGATCGCCTTCGCGCCACCGGCTCTCGCGGGACCGGTGTCCGGTGACGACTACTACCAGGACGCGCTGGGCAAGACCGGCCCCGAACTCAAGGCCGCGTTGCACAAGATCATCAGTACCAACACCAAACTGACCTACGAACAGGTGTGGGACGGGATCAGGGCCACCGACGAGGATCCGGCCAACAAGGCGAACGTCGTGCTGCTCTACAGCGGTCGCTCGCAGGCGAAGACCGCCAACGGCGGGGGAGTCGACGACTGGAACCGGGAACACGTCTGGGCCAAGTCGCACGGCGATTTCGGCACGGCCGTCGGTCCCGGTACCGACTTGCACCACCTGCGCGCGGAGGACGCTTCCGTCAACAGCACCCGCGGGAACAAGGACTTCGACGCCGGTGGCTCCCCGGTCGAAGAGGCGCCCGGGAGCCTGACCGACGACGACTCGTTCGAGCCGCGGGACGCGGTCAAGGGCGACGTGGCCCGCATGATCCTGTACATGGCCGTCCGCTACGACGGTACAGACGGTTTCCCCGATCTCGAACCCAACGACGCCGTCGACAACGGCTCCAAACCGAACATCGGCCGGCTCTCGGTGCTGCTGACCTGGAACACCCAGGACCCGCCCGACGCCACCGAGCAGCGCCGTAACCAGGTCATCTACGACCAGTTCCAGCACAACCGCAACCCGTTCATCGACCACCCTGAATGGGCAGCTTCCATCTACGGCTAGCGATTCCGGGTCAGCGGGCGATCTTCTTCAGGAAGCACACCCGGTCCTGACCGGGGCCGTCGTAGTCGCCGTGCACGGGAAGACCGTCGACCGTCCGGTCGCCGGGCTCGAGCGTGAATCTCATGGCACGGTGAAAGGCGATGGACCCGGTGTTCCCCGGCGAGGTGACCGCGCGGACTTCCGTGCGGCCCGCCTCGGCGGCGCGCTGGAAGAAGGTCGTGTACAGGTGACGCGCCGTCCCCTGCCCGCGGAGTTCCGGGTCCACGCCGACGAAGTGGATGTACGCCTCGAAGTCGTTGTCGGGGGCGTGGAAACCGACGAGGAACGCCCTGATCCCGCCTTCGTCTTCCAGGACCAGGCTCGTGCTGGCGAAGAACTGAAGGAACAGCTTGGGGAGCAGCAGGGAGAGTTCGCGGGCCTGGGCGGGAGTGCGGGAGTCGCCCCACCACCGCTGGACCCGGTCGACGATCGGGCCGTGGTCGGAGACGTCGGCTCGCCGCGGTTCGCGCATGTCGTTCTCCTCTCGGGGTCATGGACGGAGATGATCTTTCGTTCTATCAAGGAATCGCCGTCAGCCGCTCGGTGAGGAAGGCGAGGATCTCGTCCTTGGCCCGCAGTGTGGGATGACCTTCGGCGTCGACGAGGTGGGCGGTGACGACGCTGTGCGGGGTGCCGACCACGTCACGGAAGAACGGTGGCGGGGCGGTGTTCGCGGCGTCGTCCGGCAGGACACGGCCGTCGAAGGCGTCACCGAGCAGGGCCTGGTAGGCGGCGAAGCGCTGTCCCGTGCACCAGCGGTCGCCCTCGAAGCGGTAGGCGAGCACCTTCAGGCCGTCGCGCGAGATCCGGTCACGGAGCTCGGCCGCGTCCTCGTCGCCGAGTTCGAGCACGCCGGGGTCGTCCAGCGGCAGTGACGGGTGGTTGACCACGGGGGCGATGACGGCGGGTTCGAGTGCCATGGTGAGGGCGAAGTTGCCGGTGAAGCACAGGCCGATCGCGCCGACTCCGGGGCCGCCGCACTCCGCGTGGGCGATCCGCGCGAGCCCCCGCAGCCAGTGCGTGACGGGACTCGTGCCGCCCCCGGCGAACGCCCGGAATTCGGCGCTGACGCAAGCGCGGCGGACCACTTCCGCGCCGGCTTCGGCGGTGGGATAGGCCCCGTCGATCCCGAAGAGCGAGGGGACGTAGACGGTGAACCCGGCGTCTCGCACCCACCGCGCGAACCGGAGGACGTCAGGACTGATGCCGGGCATTTCCGGCATCAGCACCACGCCGGGTCCGGAACCCGCGACGTGAACCGTCTTCGTCACGCCGTCCACCCCCAGCGGGCGGTGGGAGAAATCGGTGATCGCATCGTCCCGGTTTTCGCGCATGGCAGCAGCTTCGACCAGTGCGGGCGCCGAGGGAACGGGCCGGATCGCCGGATATCGGGGTAATCTCGCCACGTGCTTCGAATCGGTGTCCTGGCGTACCCGGGCTGTTTCGCGTCCGAAGTGTTCGGCGTCCCTGACCTGCTCACCATGGCCACGCACGTCGCCGGTCCGGACCATGCCGGGTACGAGGTTTCCGTCGTCTCGCCGCGCCGCCGAGTCGTCGCGTCGGGCGGTGTCACCTTGACGGTCTCGCCGCTGCGGGAGGTCGACGTCCTCGTCGTGCCGGGATTCGAGTACCTCCTCGGTCAGAACATCGACGCGACGATCGCGAGCCTCGCGGGAGAGGTCGAGTCGATCCGGTCCCACGCGGCCGCGGGCAACGTCGTCGTCTCGATCTGCGTCGGCGCGTTCCTGCTCGCCGAGGCCGGGCTCCTCGACCATCGCAGTGCCACCACCTCGTGGCTCTTCGCCGACGAACTGGCTCGACGTCGTCCTGAAGCCCGAGTCCGGCCTGAGCATCTCGTGGTCACGGACAGGGGAGTGACGACGACGGCCGCTTTCAGCGCCATGTACGACTTCGCGCTCGGGCTGATCCGGGAACACAGCGGTGCCGAAGTGGCACGGAGAACGGCGCGGGTGGCGCTCGTCGACGACGCGCGCTCCTCGCAGACCCCGTACGTCGACACGCGGCTCCTTCCGCGGCCGGGCAACGGATTCGCCCGCCCGGTGATGCGCTGGCTCGACCAGAATCTGACCGTTCGATACGACCTCGCCGCCCTGTCCGGACGGTTCAACGTCAGCACCCGGACGATGCTGCGACGGTTCGCGGAGGAGGCCGGGCAAAGCCCGCTCGAATACCTGCATTCCTCCCGTGTCCGGCGCGCCCGCCACCTCCTGGAGACGACGGACCGCACGGTCGCCGGAATCTGTGCCGCCGTCGGTTACCGGGACCCCGGGACTTTCGCCGCTCTTTTCGCGAAGCACACGGGACAGCGCCCCAGGGACTATCGCGCGGCCTTCCGGCGTTCACCGGCCGACGTTCCGTGAAGGACTCCTTGAGGGACTCGTCTCGGCGGACCAGTGTCCCCAATGTGGCATTGGGGACTCTGGGCGTCTCCGATGCCACATTGGGCGCACCGGATGGTCTCGGCGCCGGGTGGTGCCGCGACTCTGGGGTGGGTAAGGAAATGAAGGCCTCCTTGAGGGTCCCAGAGTCCCTCAAGGAGGCCTTCACGGAACGAGGCTGTCAGCAGCTGATGTACGGAGACAGCCAGTCTCCCCAGTCCCCGGCGGAGCCGTCGCTCGCGTCGTCCACGGCAAGCGCGAGTACCTGCACGCCCGTCAACGGCACGACGAGATGCTGCGTGGCATCCCCGTGCCGCATGTTCCCCGTGGCCTCCAGTTCGACGCCGTCGCCGAGCACGCGGAACCCGACCGTCCCGTTCGGCCCGCGGTCGTCGATCCCGACGGTCGCGGTGAACTGCTTGCATTTGCCGCCGAGGTAGTACCGCACGACCGACGGCGCGTGCGCGCCGAACCCGCCACGCGTGTCGACCTTGCCGTTGATCGTGAACGGGTGGCCGTTGTCGGTGCTGTCCCGCTCGACCGGGCCGAGGCCGTTCTCCGTCGAGATCCACCGGAGGGTGTTGAGCGACCCGCTGGTGTACGGCGGGTTCGGCGCGAGCATGAGCGGCGACTCGGCCGACGCGGTCGCGGTCCGCGGGCCCTGCGCGGTCGTGTACGTCACCGTGGCCGGCATCTTGAACGGCTCGGTGGCGGTCGAAACCGGATGCAGCGTCACCGCGGTTTCCCAGGTGTCACCCGGTTCGACGGTCTCGGTGGTCGCCTCGGCGGGGCCGTCGAACTGCCACTGCGCGGGCGCGGTCAAGTTCAGGTGAGCGCCGGTGATCGGCGTCGTGCCGGCGTTGGTGAACTTGACCGTGGTGGTCACCGGCTGGGACGGCGGCACGGAGTCGGGCAGTTCGACGGTCAGCGACGTCCGCGGCGCGGCGGTCACGTTCGCGGGCCACACCCGCAGCACGGTGGCGGCGTGCCGCCCGACGGTGCCGCCGAGTGCGCCGGTCGTCACAGTCTCGTCGCCGGTCCACAGATCGCGCACGCGGTAGCCCGACGAGGCGGGAAGTCCGGCGTCGGCCACGGAGGTGGTGATCGGCGCGGCCAATTCGCCGCGGTTGAACAGCACCAAGACGGCCGAGCCGTCGGACATCGGTTTCGTCCACACCTCGGTCCAGCCCGTGTCGCGGACCTTGTGCCCGCCGACGCCCGCCCAGTCCTGCTGGACGGCGATGATGTCGGGATTGTTCATCTCGGCGGCCGGGAGCGTGGTGTCGGCCGCCAGCGCCATATCGGCGACCAGCGGTGCGTTGAGCACCGCCCACAACCCGAGTTTGGCCTGGCGCTCAGCGGTGTCGAGGTAGCTGAAGGTGAACGGCCCCGGCATGTTCCAGCCACCCGGGCCTTGGAGGCCGTCGAGCCCGTACTGCTTGTCGAGACTGCCCGCCGAGTAACCGAAGTTGAAGGTCGAGTTCTTGTAGGTGCGCCAAACCTGTGCGCCCGCCGCCCGTGCCCACAGCCACTGCTTCTGGTCGCGGTCGTAATCGTCGACTTCGAGGGTGATCGGACGGCCGGTGCGTTTGATCGCGTCCGCCATCTTCTTGACCCGCGCGGGCGCGTCGCCGTTGACGCTGTGACAGGTGTCGTAACGCAGATAGTCCGCGCCCCAGGCGGCGAAGGTCTGGGCGTCGAGGTCTTCGTGGTCGAGCGAGCCCGCCGCCTGGCCGCTGCAGGTCGTCGCTCCCGTGCCGCTGTAGAAACCGATCTTGAGCCCGCGCGAGTGCACGTAGTCCACCAGCGCCGGGATGCCCGACGGGAAACTGGCGCGGGCGGTGAGCTTGCCGTCGGCGTCGCGCTGAGCCGCCTGCCAGCAGTCGCCGAGCATGACGTATTCGTACCCGGCGTCACGCAGCCCCGAGGTGACCAGCTGGTCAGCCGCGGCCTTCACGGCGTTCTCGCTGTACTGGTAGACGCAGTAGGGATGCCCGGTCGCCCAGGTGATCCCCAGCGGGGGTCTTTCGCCCGGAACCGGTTCGGGCGGCGTATCGGCCCACGCGGGGATGGCCGTCGCGGTCAGGAAAAGGGCGCAGAGAAGCACGAAGAGTCGTCGCATTTGTTCCCCTCCGGAAAAACAGACAAGACTCCCAGCATCGTCTCGCCGCGCGACCCGGGTCAAGAGCGGTTTTGCCCTAGCGCGTGGGGGCGGAAAGCTGCGCTTTGAAGTCGCTTTCCAACGCGGGGAGGAAGTCGGCGAGGTTGGGCAGCACGTAGAACTGTTCCTCTCGGACGGCCGTGACGGTCATCCGTGCCACGTGTTCGGCGGGCATGCCTTGGGGATGCGCTTCGCGCGCGTGCCGCGCCAGTGCGGCCGGGCCGTCCGCCAGCTGCTCGACCTCACCCGGCCGCGGGGTGTTCGGATCCATGTTGCTCACCACCGGGCCGGGGCACAGCAGGCTCACACCGACCGGGGTGCCGGTGAGCTCGGCCCGGAGTGACCTCGTCAGCCCGACGACAGCGTGCTTGGCCGCCGTGTAGGGGGCGATGTAGGGCACCTGGGCCAGGCCGCCGACCGAGGAGGTGTTGACCAGGTGGCCGGGCTCTCCGTGCGCGAGCAGCCGGGGCACGAAGGAGCGGACCCCGTGCACCACGCCCCAGAACGCGACGTCGAGCACCCACTCCCAGTCCTCGAGCGGGATCTCCCAGGAGAGCCCCATCCGCGAGACGCCCGCGTTGTTGCAGACCACGTGCACCGCGCCGAATTCGGTCACCACCGCTTCGGCGAACCGCTCCACGGCCGCGGCGTCACGGACGTCGGTGGGCACGGCCAGCGCCCGCCCGCCGTGGGCGCGCACCGCGTCGGCGGTGCCGGCGAGACCGGCGGTGTCGACGTCGGCGATCGCCACGTGCATCCCCTGTGCCGCGAACTCGACGGCCAGCGCCCGCCCGATGCCGCTCGCCGCGCCGGTGACGGCGGCAATTCTTCCTTGCAATTCCCGCATGATTTCTCCCCTGGATCGGCGCGAAGACTTTAGAGGCGATCCTGTCACAAGTGGCGAGGTGAAGAAATGGTTCGCCTGCCGGTGGGTCTAGGGGTTACCGGCGGTAAAAGCGCTGGTAGAGGGGTGGAGGAGAGGTCTTGTAGGGGCGCTTCAGCGGCGCTCTAGGGGTGCTTTGGGGGTGACGTTGGGGTGATTCCGCGCCCGCGGGCGCCAGTAGCCTCGAAATTCGGGAGCCGTGCGAGTACGCCTGATGGCGCATTTTCGCCAATTCGTTCCGAAAGACTGGGGAAGATGGACTTTCTGACGCAGGTCGGTGTCGGTACTGATGATTCGATCGCCATTGTCGGGCTGTCCTGCCGGTTGCCCGGCGCGCCCGGGGTGAACGAGTTCTGGCGGTTGCTGCGCGAGGGCGGGGACGCGATCTCCGAGGTACCCGCGGACCGCTGGGACGTGGACGCGGCGGGCCGGGTTCCCGTCGAGCGGGGCGGTTTCCTCGACCGGGTCGACGAATTCGACCCGGCGTTCTTCGGTATTTCGCCGCGGGAAGCCGCGGCGATGGACCCCCAGCAGCGGCTCATGCTCGAACTGAGCTGGGAGGCGCTCGAGGACGCCGGGATCGTGCCCACCGGTCTGGCCGGCACGAAGACGGGCGTGTTCGTCGGCGCGACCGCGAGCGACTACGCCGCGCTGGGGAATCTGCGCGGCACGGAGGCCATCGGGCCGCACACCCTGACCGGCCTCAACCGCGGGATCCTCGCCAACCGGATCTCGTTCACGCTCGGCGTGAACGGCCCGAGCCTGACCGTCGACACCGCCCAGTCCTCCTCGCTCGTCGCCGTGCACCTGGCCTGCGAGAGCCTGCGGCACGGCGAGTCCACTGTGGCCATCGCCGGGGGGGTGAACCTGAACCTGGCGCCGGAGAGCACGATCGGGGCCGCGAAGTTCGGCGCGCTGTCACCGGACGGCAGGTGCTTCACCTTCGACGCCAGGGCGAACGGTTACGTCCGTGGCGAGGGCGGCGCCGTCGTCGTGCTGAAGCCGTTGTCCGCCGCGATCGCCGACGGCGACGAGATCCACTGCGTCATCCGGGGGAGCGCGGTCAACAACGACGGTGCCACGCCCGGGCTCACCGTGCCGGACGCCGCCGCCCAGGAGGAGGCCGTCCGGCTCGCCTGCGAGCGCGCCGGGGTGCGTCCGGAGGAGGTCCAGTACGTCGAGCTGCACGGGACTGGTACCCGGCTCGGCGACCCGATCGAGGCCTCGGCGCTCGGCGCGGCGCTGGGACGGCACCGCCCGGCGGACTCGCCGCTGCTCGTCGGCTCGGCGAAGACGAACGTCGGTCACTTGGAGGCGGGCGCGGGCATCACCGGGCTGGTGAAGACCGCGCTGAGCATCCGGCACCGGGAACTGCCCGCCAGCTTGAACTTCGAGACGCCGAACCCCGAGATCCCGCTGGATCGGCTCAATTTGTCCGTCCAGAAATCGTTGTCCGGCTGGCCCCGGCCCGACGAGTCGCTGGTGGCGGGGGTTTCGTCGTTCGGCATGGGCGGCACGAACTGCCACGTGGTGCTGTCCGACGTCTCACTGCCCGCGCGCCCCGACGAGCCGAAAACCGGGCTGGACATCGTGCCCTGGCTGGTTTCCGGAGTGGGGGACCAGGCGCTCAGGGCGCAGGCCGCTCGGTTGCGGGAGCACGTCGAGGCGCTCGATCCGGCGGACGTGGGCCTGTCCTTGGCCGCCACCCGGGCGGCACACAGCCATCGGGCGGTCGTGCTCGGCGCGGAACTGTCCGAATTGGACAGTGGCTTGGCGGCGGTCGTCGACGGAACGCCCGCCGCGCAGGTGGTACGCGGCAGGGTCGTCGCGGATGGCCGGCTGGGTTTCCTGTTCGCGGGTCAGGGTTCTCAGCGGGTGGGGATGGGCCGTGAGTTGTCGGCTCGGTTCCCGGTGTTCGCTGAGGCTTTCGATGAGGTGTGTGCGCGTTTCGGGTCGTTGCGGGAGCTGGTTTTCACTGACGATCGGTTGCATCGGACGGAGTTCACTCAGCCGGGGTTGTTCGCGTTCGAGGTCGCGCTGTATCGGTTGTTGGAGTCGTGGGGTGTTGTCGCGGATGTGCTGGTGGGGCATTCGATCGGTGAACTCGCTGCCGCGTATGTGGCCGGTGTGTGGTCGCTCGATGATGCGTGCCGGGTGGTGGCCGCTCGCGGAAGGTTGATGCAGGCGTTGCCTTCGGGTGGCGCGATGATGGCGGTGCAGGCCTCGGAAGCGGAAGTTGTTCCGCTGCTGACCGAGGGGGCCGGTATCGCGGCGGTCAATGGACCTTCGTCGGTGGTGGTCTCCGGCGAGGAGAGCGCGGTCCTCGCGGTCGGCGCGGAGTTCGCTGATCGTGGCCGCAAGGTGAAGCGGTTGCGGGTGAGTCATGCGTTTCATTCGGCGTTGATGGAGCCGATGCTGGCGGAATTCCTTGGTGTGCTGGAAGAAGTGGAGTTCCGCGCACCGTCGAAGGTGATCGTGTCGAACCTGTCGGGCGCGGTGGCGGGGGAGGAGCTGTGCTCGCCGGAGTATTGGGTGCGGCATGTGCGTGAGCCGGTCCGATTCGCGGATGGCGTGGCCGCGGCCGAGGCGCGCGGGGTCACCACATTCCTGGAGGTCGGGCCGGACGGCACGCTGAGTTCGATGGCACGCGAACGCCTCGCTGGCACCGACGTCGCGATCCACCCCGCCCAGCGC
This sequence comes from Amycolatopsis sp. NPDC102389, assembly GCF_044765885.1. Lineage (NCBI taxonomy): Bacteria > Bacillati > Actinomycetota > Actinomycetes > Pseudonocardiales > Pseudonocardiaceae > Amycolatopsis > Amycolatopsis sp. NPDC102389. The sequence goes on along the minus strand of NZ_JBIWKX010000026.1, from coordinate 81,665 downwards.
GCGGACCGGCCGGAAGTACGGGCACTGGTCACGGCCGTCGCCGGGCTGTACGTCCGCGGCGCCACCGTCGAGTGGGCGAAGCTGTTCGACGGCAGTGGCGCCCGGCGGGTGGCCTTGCCGACCTACGGATTCCAGCGGCAGCGGTACTGGCTCGACGATGCGGTCACGGCCGCGCCCCGGCTCGCCGAGGACGGCTCACCGTTGCGGCAGCGGCTTTCGGGACTGTCCGAAGTGGAACAGGACCGGTTGCTGCTCGACCAGGTGCACACCCACGTCGCCGCGGTACTCGGCCACGCCGCGACGGACACCGTGGACACCGCGCTGACGTTCAAGGACCTCGGTTTCGACTCGCTGACCGCGGTCGAACTCCGTGACGCGCTGGCCGAGACGACCGGGCTTTCCCTGCCCGCCGCGTTGCTGTTCAACCATCCGACACCGGCCGCGCTCGTCCGCCACTTGCGGGCCGAGCTCACCGAAGCCCCGCGCGAAACCGGCACGGTGGTGCGCGGCTCCGCGGACGAGCCGATCGCGATCGTGGGGATGGGCTGCCGGTTCCCCGGCGGCGTGACCACCCCGGACGAGCTGTGGCGGCTCGTGCTCGACGGCCGGGACGCGATCGGTGGTTTCCCCGCCGACCGCGGCTGGGACCTCGAAGGCCTGTACGACCCGGATCCGGAGCGCAGCGGCAAAACCTACACGCGCGAAGGCGGTTTCCTTTACGACGCGGGCGATTTCGACCCTGTCTTCTTCGGGATCAGCCCGCGCGAAGCCACCGCGATGGACCCGCAGCAGCGGCTGCTGCTGGAAACCTCCTGGGAGGCACTGGAACGGGCGGGTATCGACCCGCGAGCCCTGCGCGGCAGCGACACGGGAGTCTTCGTCGGCGCGATGGCCCAGGACTACGGTCCCCGGCTGCACGAAGGGCTCGAAGGGTTCGAGGGCTACTCGTTGACGGGCAGCACGGTCAGCGTCGCCTCGGGCCGGATTTCTTACACACTCGGGTTTTCCGGCCCTGCGGTGACCGTCGACACGGCGTGCTCCTCTTCGCTGGTCGCTCTGCACCTCGCGGCGAAGGCGCTGCGTGACGGCGAATGTTCGCTCGCGGTCACCGGCGGCGTGGCGGTGCTCGCGACGCCCGGCATGTTCGTCGAGTTCAGCAGGCAGCGCGGGCTGGCCGCGGACGGGCGCTGCAAGGCGTTCGCCGCCGCCGCGGACGGCACCGCCTGGGCAGAGGGCGCCGGCATGGTCGTGCTGGAACGGCTGTCGGACGCGCGGCGGAACGGCCATCCGGTGCTGGCGGTGATCCGCGGTTCCGCGGTCAACCAGGACGGCACGAGCAACGGGCTGACCGCGCCCAACGGACCCGCGCAGGAACAGGTGATCCGGCAGGCGCTCGCCCGCTCGGGGGTCACCGCCGCCGAGGTCGACGTCGTCGAAGCGCACGGCACGGGAACCGCGCTCGGTGACCCGATCGAGGCACAGGCGCTGCTGGCCACCTACGGCCAGGACCGCGAAACGCCGCTGTGGCTCGGTTCGCTGAAGTCCAACATCGGCCACGCGCAGGCGGCCGCCGGGGTCGGCGGCGTGATCAAGATGGTGATGGCGCTGCGGGCGGGCACCCTGCCGAAGACCCTGCACGTGGACGAGCCGTCGCCGCACGTGGACTGGTCGGCGGGAGCGGTGTCGTTGCTCACCGAGAACCGCGACTGGGCCGACGCCGGCCGGAGCCGCCGCGCCGCCGTTTCCTCGTTCGGCATCAGCGGTACCAACGCCCACCTCATACTCGAAGCCGCTCCGGAGCCCCCGGCACCGCAGCCGCGGACGGACGGCCTGCTGGCGTGGCCGGTCTCCGCGCGGACCGGCCAGGCTCTTCGTGATCAGGCCGCGCGACTGCTCGGCGTGACCGGCGCGCATCCGGCGGACGTCGCGGTGTCGCTGGCGGCCCGGCCGGCGTTCGACACGCGCGCGGTGATCGTCGGCGACCGCGACGAGCTCGAAGCGGGATTGCGCGCGCTCGCCGCCGGTGAACCCGACGGCCTGGTGGTCGAAGGCGTCGCGAGCCGTCACGACAAGCCGGTGTTCGTCTTTCCCGGCCAGGGCTCGCAATGGTGCGGCATGGCCGTCGAGTTGATGGAGACCTCGACGGTGTTCGCGGACAAGCTGCGGGACTGCGAGGCGGCGTTCGAGCCGTATGTGGACTGGCGGCTCACCGAGGTGCTCCACAGCGCCGAGGCACTCGAACGGGTCGATGTCGTGCAGCCCGCGCTGTTCGCGGTCATGGTGTCGCTCGCCGAGCTGTGGCGTTCGCTCGGGATCCGCCCGGCCGCCGTGGTCGGCCATTCCCAGGGCGAGATCGCGGCCGCGCACGTGGCGGGCGCGCTGAGCCTGGCGGACGCGGCCAAGATCGTGACCTTGCGCAGCCAGGCGCTGTCCGCGCTGGCGGGCAAGGGCGGCATGGTCTCGGTTCCGCTCCCGGTCGACGAGGTACGTGCCCGGATCGAAGGCAAGGGGGACCGGGTCGGCGTCGCGACGATCAACGGCCCGGCTTCGACCGTGGTCGCGGGCGAACCGGAAGCGCTGGCCGAAGTGCTCGCCGAATGCACGCGCGACGGCGTTCAGGCCAAGGCGATCCCGGTGGATTACGCCTCCCACTCGCCGCAGGTCGACATCATCCACGACACCCTGATGGCCGCGCTGGCGGGAACCACGGCGCGGCCCGGCGAAATCCCCTTCTACTCCACCGTCACCGGCGCCCGGATCGACACCACGGAGCTGGACACCGGGTACTGGTTCCGCAACCTGCGGCACACCGTGCGCTTCGAGCAGGCCGTCCGCGCGCTGCTGGACGACGGCCACGACGCGTTCATCGAGACCAGCCCGCACCCGGTGCTCACCGTCGGGGTGCAGGAGACGATCGGCGACCACGGCGCGCCGGCCGTCGTCCTAGGCTCGCTGCGTCGCGAAGACGGTGGCAGGCGGCGGTTGCTGACCTCGATGGCCGAAGCGCACGTCGCCGGTCTCGCGGTGGACTGGACCGCGGTGCAGTCCGGCAACCGCGTCGAGCTGCCCACCTACGCCTTCCAGCACGAGCGGTACTGGCTCGAAGCACCCGCCTCGGCGTCCGCCGACGGCGAGCTGTGGGACGCGGTCGACAGCGAGGACCTCGACGCGCTGGCCGCCGTGGTCGAGCACGCGGACCGGGACGAGCTCGCGGCCGCGCTGCCCGTGCTGTCGGCCTGGCGCCGTCGCGCTCGCGGCCGGTCCACGACCGACGCTTGGCGCTACACGGTGACCTGGAAGCCGGTCACCGAGCCCGCGACCGCGGCGCTGCCCGGCACCTGGCTGGTCGTGACACCGTCCGCGCACACCGCTTCACCGCTCGACGAAGCCGACGTCGTGATCGTCGAACCCGGCGAGGGACGGGAGCGGCTCGCTCAGCGGCTCGCCGGACGCGAAGTGACCGGCGTGCTCTCCTTGCTCGAAGACCCGGCCGACACCGTGGCACTGGTGCAGGCGCTCGGCGACACCGGCATCGCCGCGCCGCTCTGGTGCGTCACCCGGAGTGCGGTGTCCACCGGCCCCGGGGAGACGCTGGACAACCCGGCACAGGCCCAGCTGTGGGGCCTCGGGCAGGTCGTCGCCCAGGAACATCCGGAACGCTGGGGCGGTCTGATCGATCTGCCGGTGGACGCCGACGACCGGATGTGGCGACGGGTGGGTTCGGTGCTGGCCTGGCGCCGCGAAGACCAGGTCGCGGTGCGCGATTCCGGAGTGTTCGCCAGGCGGCTCGCGCATGCGACGACACCGGCCGCGGCGAAGGCCTGGGTCCCGCGCGGCACGGTGCTCGTCACCGGCGGCACCGGCGCGCTGGGCGCGCACGTCGCGCGGTGGCTGGCCGCCTCCGGCGCCGAACACCTCGTGCTGGCGGGCAGGCGCGGGCCGGACGCGCCCGGCGCGGAGGAGCTGCGCGACGAACTGAGCGCGCTCGGCGTGCGGGTGACCTTGGCCGCCTGCGACGCGGCGGACCGGGACGCGCTCGCCGCATTGCTCGACACGGTCACCCCGAACGCGGTCGTCCACACCGCGGGCGTGCTGGACGACGGCATCATCGAGACCCTGACCCCGGAACAGCTCGCCGGGGTCGCCAGGCCGAAAGTCACCGCCGCCGAGAATCTGCACGAGCTGACCGCGCACCTCGACCTCGACGCGTTCGTGTTGTTCTCGTCCGTCATCGGGGTGCTGGGCAACGGCGGTCAGGCCGCGTACGCCGCCGCCAACGCCTACCTCGACGCCCTCGCCCGGCACCGCCGCGACCTCGGCCTGCCCGCGCTGTCCGTGGCGTGGGGTATCTGGGCGGGCGGCGGCATGGTGGACGGTTCCGTCGAAGACCGGATGGGTGGCCGCGGCCTCCCCGGCATGGCGCCGGAACGCGCGATCGCCGGTCTGCGGGACGCGCTGAGCCGTGGCGACGACTGCGTGGTCATCGCCGACGTGCGCTGGGACCGGTTCGCTCCCGCGTTCACCGCGGCCAGGGCGAGCTCGCTGATCGGCGACCTGCCGGAGGTGGCCGACCAGTCGAGCGGGCAGCAAGCGGCGCTGCCGGAGCGACTGGCCGGGCTCGGCGAGGCCGAGCAGCTCCGCGTTCTGGTCGACCTGGTCCGCGCGCACGCGGCGTCGACCCTGCGGCACCAGGACGCCGGATCCGTCGACACCACCCGCGCGTTCCGGGAGATCGGCTTCGACTCCCTGACCGTGGTCGAGATGCGCAACCGGCTCGCCGCCGCCACCGGGCTGCGCCTGCCGTCGACCGTCCTGTTCGACCACCCGACGGTGACCGCGCTGGCCGGGTATATCCGCGACGAGCTCGTGGGCACCGAGCAGGCGGCCGCGCCGGTCGTCGTCAGCCGGGGCCCGGCCGACGAGCCGATCGCGATCATCGGGATGGGTTGCCGGTTCCCCGGCGGCGTGACCAACCCCGACGAGCTCTGGGAACTGCTGGTCGCCGAACGCGACGTCGTCGGCGCCCTGCCGGACGACCGCGGCTGGGACGTGGCCGGCTTGTACGACCCGGATCCCGACGCGCAGGGCAAGTCCTATGTCCGCGAAGGCGGTTTCCTCTACGACGCGGCCGATTTCGACGCCGAGTTCTTCGGGATCTCGCCGCGCGAGGCATTGACGATCGACCCGCAGCAGCGGCTGCTGCTGGAGACGTCCTGGGAGACGATCGAGCGGTCCGGGATCGACCCGGTTTCGTTGCGCGGCAGCCGGACCGGGGTCTTCGCCGGGATGGTGTACCAGGATTACGGCTCCCGTTTGCACGAGGCGCCGGAGGGCCTGGAGGGCTTCCTCGTCACCGGCAAATCGTCGAGCGTCGTCTCCGGCCGGGTCGCCTACAGCCTCGGCCTGGAAGGGCCCGCGGTCACGGTCGACACCGCCTGTTCGTCCTCACTGGTCACCCTCCACCTGGCCGCTCAGGCGCTGCGGCAGGGCGACTGCTCGCTGGCACTGGCCGGTGGCACGACGGTGATGGCGGCGCCCGGCATGTTCATCGAGTTCAGCAGGCAGCGCGGGCTCGCCCCCGACGGCCGGTGCAAACCCTTCGCCGCCGCGGCCGACGGAACGGCGTGGGGCGAGGGCGCGGGCATGGTGTTGCTGGAGCGGCTGTCCGACGCGCGCCGCAACGGGCATCCGGTGCTGGCGGTGCTGCGCGGGTCGGCGATCAATCAGGACGGCGCGTCCAACGGGCTGACCGCGCCGAGCGGGCCGTCCCAGCAGCGGGTGATCAAGGACGCGCTGGCGAACGCCAGTCTGTCCACAGTGGACGTCGACGTCGTGGAGGCACACGGAACCGGCACCACACTGGGCGATCCGATCGAGGCGCAGGCGCTGCTGGCCACCTATGGTCAGGGCCGCGACGAGCCGTTGTGGCTCGGCTCGTTGAAGTCGAACATCGCCCATCCGCAGGCGGCCGCCGGCGTCGCCGGGGTCATCAAGATGGTGCTGGCACTGCGCCACGGCATCCTGCCGAAGACTTTGCACGTCGACGAGCCTTCGTCGCATGTGGACTGGTCGGCGGGGAAGGTGTCGCTGCTGACCGAGTCGCGCCCGTGGCCGGAAACCGGCCGGGTCCGCCGTGCGGGGGTGTCGGCCTTCGGGGTCAGCGGCACCAACGCGCACGCCATCCTCGAGCAAGCGCCCGACGAAGAGGCCGAACCGCCGTCCGGTGAGGCGATGGTCCCGTGGCTGCTCTCCGCCAAGACCGAGGCCGCGCTCCAGGAGCAGGCGGCCCGGCTCGACGCGGCGGTGCGAAACGAGCGAGTGCTGGACGTCGGCTGGTCGCTCGTCACCGGCAGGCCGGATTTCGAGTACCGGGCCGCCGTTGTGGCGGGGGACCGGGAGGGATTCCACGCCGGGGTGCGCGCCATCGCCGACGGTGTGGGTGCGCTGGGTGTGGTGCGCGGTGTCGCGGCCGACCCGGGCAAGGTCGTGTTCGTCTTCCCTGGTCAGGGTTCGCAGTGGGCCGGTATGGGCCTGGAGTTGTACGAATCTTCTCCGGTTTTCGCGGCGCGGTTGGATGAGTGTGCGCAAGCGCTTTCGTCCTTTGTGGACTGGTCGCTGCTGGATGTGCTCGGTGACGAAGCCGCGTTGGCGAGGGTCGATGTCGTGCAGCCGGTGCTGTGGGCGGTGATGGTGTCCCTGGCGGCGGTGTGGGAGTCCTACGGTGTTCGCCCCGATGTGGTGGTGGGTCATTCGCAGGGTGAGATCGCGGCCGCGTGTGTGAGTGGCGCCTTGTCTTTGGCCGACGGTGCGCGGGTGGTCGCGTTGCGGAGTAAGGCGATCACGGCGTTGGCGGGCAAGGGTGGCATGGTTTCCGTCGCGCTGCCGGTCGAGGAGGTGCGCGCCCGGCTCGGTGAGTCGCTGTCGATCGCCGCGGTGAACGGTGCCGAGGCGACGGTGGTGTCGGGTGACGTCGCCGCGCTGGACGAGTTCATGGCGGTTTGTGGCCAGGACGGGGTTCGCGCGAAACGGATCCCGGTGGACTACGCGTCGCATTCGGTTCAGGTGGAACAGATCCGTGCCGAGTTGCTGGACGTCCTCGAGGCGGTGCGCCCGATGTCCGGCCGGGTTCCGTTGTTCTCGACGGTGTCGGGCGAGCTGACCGACGGTTCGGGTCTGGACGCCGCGTATTGGTACCGGAATCTACGGCAGACCGTGGAATTCGAGTACGCGCTCCGGTCGTTGTCGGAGCTGGGTTTCGGTGTGTTCGTGGAAGCGAGCGCGCATCCGGTGCTGACCATGGCCATTCAGCAGACCGCCGGAGACGCGGTGGCGCTCGGCACTCTTCGCCGGAACGAAGGCGGTCTGGACCGCGTACGGCTGTCACTGGCCGAAGCGCATGTTCAGGGCGTCGAGGTCGACTGGGCGGGCACGTTCGACGGTGGCCGCCGGGTCGATCTGCCCACGTATCCGTTCCAGCGCGAGCGGTTCTGGCTGGAGACCTCGTCCGCCACCCCGTCGGCCGTGCCGCGCGTACGCAAGCCCGAGGCGGCGCCTCCGTCCGTCGCCCGGCTGACCGGGGCCTCGGACGCCGAACGGGATCGCCGCCTGCTGCACCTGGTGCGCACTGAGGTCGCCGCGATCCTCGGGCACGCCGGGCCGGACGCGGTCCGGTCCACCCGTGCGTTCGCCGAGGCGGGTTTCGATTCCTTGATGGCCTTGGAACTGCGTAACCGGCTCGGTGCCGCCACCGGTCTCAAACTGCCCACGTCGGCGGTCTTCGATCACTCCAACCCCGTGGCGATGGCGGAGTTCCTCGCCGCCGAGCTGGCCGGCGGCGCGGCGGACACGAGCGCCGCCGTCGCCGGCGCCACCGACGAGCCGATCGCGCTGGTCGCGATGAGCTGCCGGTACCCGGGCGGCGTGCGGTCCCCGGAAGACCTGTGGGAACTGGTGCTCGAAGGCCGCGACGCCATCTCGGAGTTCCCCGTCGACCGAGGCTGGGACGTGGCCGGGCTGTACGACCCCGACCCGGACCGCGCGGGCCGGTCCTACGTCCGGCACGGCGGCTTCCTGCACGACGCGGCCGAATTCGACCCCGAGTTCTTCGGCATCTCGCCCCGCGAAGCCCTCGCCATGGATCCCCAGCAGCGGCTCCTCATGGAGACCGCGTGGGAGGTGCTGGAACGCGCGGGGATCGACCCGGGAACGGTGCGGGGCAGCCGATCCGGGGTGTTCGTGGGCACCGTCGGCCAGGACTACGGGCCGCGGATGCACGAGGCGGCCGACGGCGTCGAGGGCTACCTGATGACCGGCAACCTGTCGGCCGTCGCCTCCGGCCGGATCGCCTACACCTTCGGCCTGGAGGGTCCCGCGGTCACGATCGACACCGCTTGCTCGTCGTCCTTGGTGGCGCTGCACTTCGCCGCCCAGTCGCTGCGGCAGGGCGAATGCTCGCTGGCGCTGGCGGGCGGGGCGGCGGTGATGGCGACGCCGGGGGTGTTCGTCGAGTTCAGCAGGCAGCGCGGCCTGGCGCCGGACGGGCGCAGCAAGTCGTTCGGGGCGGGCGGCGACGGCACGAGCTGGGCCGAGGGCGTCGGCATGGTGTTGCTGGAGCGGCTGTCCGACGCGCGCCGCAACGGGCATCCGGTGCTGGCGGTGCTGCGCGGGTCGGCGATCAACCAGGACGGCGCGTCCAACGGGCTGACCGCGCCGAACGGCGGGGCCCAGCAGCGGGTGATCCGCCAGGCGCTGGCTGCCGCGGGGCTGTCCGCGAACGACGTCGACGCGGTCGAGGCACACGGCACCGGCACCCGGCTGGGCGATCCGATCGAGGCCGAGGCGATCATCGCCACCTACGGCCAGGACCGGGATCGCCCGCTGTGGCTGGGCTCGCTCAAATCCAATATCGGGCACACGCAGTCCGCGTCCGGTATCGGCGGCGTGATCAAGATGGTGCAGGCGATGCGGAACGGTGTCCTGCCGAGGACCCTGCACGCGGACGAGCCGACGCCGGAGGTGGACTGGTCCCGCGGTGACGTCCGGCTGCTGACCGACGCTGAGGACTGGCCGGAGACGGGAAGGCCGCGCCGGGCGGGCATCTCCTCCTTCGGGGTGAGCGGGACGAACGCGCACGCGATCATCGAGGCGGTCGAAACCGTCGAGCCGATTCCTTCGCCGCACGCCGGTGCGCTGCCGCTGCTGGTGTCCGGCGCGGACGAGAAAGCGTTGCGGGACCAGGCAGACCGGTTCCGTGCCCACCTCGACGCGGAGCCCAGCCTGGCCGACGTGGCGTTTTCGGCGGCCACCACGAGGGCGTCGCTGGAGTACCGGGCGGTCGTCGTCGCGGATTCGGTGGACCTGGTGCGCGAAGCACTGCAGTCGATCGGGCGCGCGGAGCAGCACCCGGCCGTGGTGCTCGGCACCGAGACCGGCGCCGAGCACCGGATCGGGTTCCTGTTCGCCGGCCAGGGATCCCAGCGTGTCGGCATGGGACGTGAGCTCTGCGAACGATTCCCGGTTTTCGCCGCCGCCTTCGACGAGGTGTGCGAGCACTTCGAAGGGTTGCGGGAGCTGATCTTCACCGACGACCGGCTGCACCGGACCGAGTTCACCCAGCCGGGATTGTTCGCCTTCGAGGTCGCCCTCTACCGGCTGCTGGAGTCCTGGGGTGTCACGGCCGACGTGGTCGCCGGGCACTCGATCGGCGAGCTGGCCGCGGCGTACGTCGCCGGGGTGTGGTCGCTGGCGGACGCCTGCCTGGTGGTGGGCGCGCGCGGCAGGCTGATGCAGGCGCTGCCCGAAGGCGGCGCGATGGTCGCCGTGCAGGCGTCGGAGGACGAGGTCACGCCGCTGCTGACCGGCGGCGTCGACATCGCCGCGGTGAACGGCCCCGATTCGGTGGTCGTCTCCGGCGAGGAGGAACCGGTGCTCGCGGTCGCCGCGGCGCTCGAAGCCTTGGGGCGCAAGACCAAACGCCTCCGGGTGAGCCACGCGTTCCACTCCGGGCTGATGGAACCGATGCTCGACGACTTCCGCGAAGTGCTCGAACAAGTCGAGTTCCACGCGCCGGACAAGGTGCTCGTGTCGAACCTGACCGGCCGGGTGGCGGGGGGCGAGCTGTGCACCGCCGAGTACTGGATCCGCCACGTCCGTGAGGCCGTCCGGTTCGGTGACGGGATCGCCGCGGCGGAAGCGGACGGCGTCACGGTGTTCGTCGAGATCGGCCCCGGCGGCGTGCTGGGCGGTCTCGCGACTGAGGCGGACGTGATCACCGTGTCGCGTGACGGCCGTCCCGAGGTCGAGACGTTGCTGGCCGCGCTGGGCAGGCTCCATGTGCGCGGCGTGCCCGTCGCGTGGAGCCGGTTCTTCGACGGCACCGGCGCCAACCGCGTCGACCTGCCCACGTATCCCTTCCAGCGCAAGCACTATTGGCTCACGGCCGGGCCGACTGCCAGGGCGACCGCGGACGACTGGACCCATCGCGTGGTCTGGAAGCCGCTGGCCGAACCGGTGGACCGCGACCTGACCGGGACGTGGCTGCTGGTCGTGCCGGAGGGCCACACCGGCGACCCGGCCGTAGCGGGCATGCGGCGCGCGCTCGGCGGCGCCCGGCTCACCGAGGTGGTGCTCACCGCTGCCGACACCGAACGTGAAGCGGTCGCGGCCAAGATCGCGGCGACCGGGATCGACGGCGTGGTCTCGCTGCTCGCGCTGGCGGGGGAGACCCTGCCCGGCCACCGGGCGCTGTCCACCGGGCTCGCCCTCACCACCGCGCTGGTCCAGGCGCTGAGCGGGACCGAGATCCCGCTGTGGTGTGTCACGAACGGCGCGACGGCGGCCGGCTCGCAGACGCCGCTGCACCCGGGGCAAGCGACGGTCTGGGGCCTCGGCAGCGTGCTCGCGCTCGAACACCCGGAACTCTGGGGAGGCCTGATCGACCTGCCGGAGCAGCCGGACGAGCGCACGTGGGACCGGGTGTGTGCCGTTCTCGCCGACGGTGAAGAGGACCAGGTCGCGATCCGGTCGTCAGTGCTGGCCAAACGACTCGTCCCCACCGCGGCCGCCAGGGACGAGAGCTGGCGGCCGCGGGGCACGGTCCTGGTCACCGGCGGCACGGGTGCGCTCGGCGCGCACGTCGCGAGGTCGTTGGCCGCCCAAGGTGCCGAGCACCTCGTACTGACCAGCAGGCAAGGGCCGGACGCGCCGGGCGCGGCCGAGCTGGCGGCCGAGCTGGGCGGTCTCGGCGTCCAGGTGACCGTCGCAGCCTGCGACGTCACCGATCATGAGTCGCTGGCCGCGCTCATCGGGCGGCTGCCGGAGCTCGACGCGGTGGTGCACACGGCGGGCGTGCTGGACGACGGCGTCATCGACTCGCTGTCGCCGGCCCGGCTCGACGAGGTGCTCGCGCCCAAGATCGCCGCGACGATCGAACTGCACGAGCTGACCCGCGGGTTCGACCTGTCCGCGTTCGTGTTGTTCTCCTCGGCCGCGGGCACGCTGGGCAACGCCGGGCAGGGCAACTACGCCGCCGCGAACGCCTTCCTGGACGCTTTCGCCCAATACCGGCGTGGGCTCGGACTTCCGGCGACCACCGTGGCGTGGGGCGCTTGGGCCGGGGCGGGCATGGCGGCCGACGCCACCGCGGCCGAGCGGCTGCGGCGCGACGGCGTGTCCCCGATGGACCCGGACCGGGCACTCGACGCGCTGTGGCGCGCCGCCGGGCAGGACGACCCATTCGCCGTCGTCGCCGACATCGACTGGGCGCGGTTCGCCGACGGACTGCCCCGCCCGAACCGGCTGCTGCTGGACCTGCCGAATGTACGGGCGGTGCACGGCGAGCCGGAGTCCTTGCTGGACCGGCTCACCGCGGCCGGACCCGCGGAACGGCACGCCATGCTGGTGCGCTTCGTGACCGCGAGCGCGGCCACCGTACTCGGCCACTCGCCGGACTCGGTGCGTGCCGAGCGGGCGTTCAAGGACCTCGGTTTCGACTCGCTCACCGCTGTCGAACTGCGCAACCGGCTGTCCACCGCGACCGGGCTGCGGCTGCCGGCCACGCTCGTCTTCGACCATCCGACGGCGGAGGCACTCGCGGACTACCTGCGGGTCACGTTGCTGCCGGACGAGGACGGCGGGCGGCCCGATCCGTTCACCGAGCTGGACCGGCTGGAGGCCGCGATGGCCGCGGCGGGCGACGAGGTCCGCGCGGATGTGGCCACCCGGCTCAATGGCCTGCTGGCCAGGTGGTCGGGGGCGCCGGTGGCCGCGAGCGACGTGTGGGACGCCGACCGGGACGAACTGCTCGATCTCATCGACAACGAACTCGGAGTGTCGGACTGATGGATGACCCGAAACTGCTCGACTACCTCCGGCGGGTCACCGCCGAACTTCAGTCGGTGAAGGAACGCCTGCGCGCGGCCGAGGCCGCCGACCACGAGCCGATCGCGATCATCGGGATGAGCTGCCGGTTCCCCGGCGGTGTGCGCTCCCCGGAAGACCTGTGGCGGTTGCTCGCCGACGGGGTGGACGCCGTCGCCGAGTTCCCGGCGGACCGCGGCTGGGACACCGGCTCGCTCCATCATCCCGATCCGGACCGCCGGGGCACCTCTTACGTCCGGGAGGGCGGTTTCCTCGACGACGTGGCGGGTTTCGACGCCGCGTTCTTCGAGATCTCGCCCCGCGAGGCGCTCGCCATGGACCCGCAGCAACGCCTGCTGCTGACGGCCGCCTGGGAGGCGGTCGAGCGGGCCGGGATCGCCCCGAAGTCGTTGCGCGGCAGCCGGACCGGTGTCTTCGCGGGTACCAACGGCCAGGACTACCCGGCGTTGCTGGACGGGGCCGCGCAAGACGTCGAGGGATACGCCGGCACCGGCAACGCGGCGAGCGTGTTCTCCGGCCGCGTCGCGTACAGCCTCGGGCTGGAGGGACCGGCGCTCAGCGTCGACACCGCGTGCTCGTCGTCGCTCGTCGCACTGCATCTCGCGTGCCAGTCGCTCAGACAGCGGGAATGTTCGCTCGCCCTCGCGGGTGGCGCGACGGTGATGGCCACCCCCGGCACGTTCGTCGAGTTCAGCCGCCAGCGCGGGCTGGCGGAAGACGGTCGCTGTAAGGCTTTCGCGGACGCCGCCGACGGCACCGGCTGGGGCGAGGGCGTGGGCGTGTTGCTGTTGGAGCGGTTGTCGGACGCGCGTCGTAATGGGCATCCGGTGTTGGCGGTGGTGCGTGGTTCTGCAGTGAATCAGGATGGTGCGTCGAATGGTTTGACGGCGCCGAATGGTCCTTCTCAGCGTCGGGTGATTGTTGCGGCGTTGGCGAATGCCGGGCTTTCCGCTGCGGAGGTCGACGCGGTGGAGGCGCATGGCACGGGTACGACGTTGGGTGATCCGATCGAGGCGCAGGCGTTGCTGGCGACGTATGGGCAGGGTCGTGAGCGGCCGTTGTGGTTGGGGTCGGTGAAGTCGAATCTCGGTCACACCCAGGCCGCGGCCGGTGTCGTGGGTGTGATGAAGATGGTGCTGGCGATGCGGAATGGCTTGCTGCCGAAGACTTTGCATGTGGATGAGCCGTCGTCGCATGTGGACTGGTCCGCGGGGAAGGTGTCGCTGCTGAGTGAGGCTCGGCCTTGGCCTGCGGTGGATCGTCCGCGTCGGGCCGGTGTGTCGTCGTTCGGGGTGAGCGGTACCAACGCGCATGTGATCCTCGAAGGGGTTTCGCCGGAAGAGCCGGAACCGTCCCTTGTGGACTCGGCTGTACCGCTGGTGCTGTCGGCGAAGAACGAAGCAGCGCTGCGCGAGGCGGCTCGGCAGCTGGTCCCGGCACTCGATGCCGGTATCGCGGACGTCGGCTTCTCGCTCGTCTCGACCCGCTCGGAGTGGGACCACCGCGCGGTGGTGACCGACCCGGACGGGCTCAGGGCGCTGGCATCGGGGCAGGAGGAGCCCGGCGTGGTGCGCGGTGTCGCGGGCGCGCGGGGCAAGGTCGCCTTTGTCTTTCCTGGTCAGGGTTCGCAGTGGGCTGGGATGGGCCTGGAGCTGTATGGGTCTTCTCCGGTTTTCGCTGCGCGTTTGGATGAGTGTGCGGAGGCGCTTTCGTCCTTTGTGGACTGGTCGCTGCTGGATGTGCTCGGTGACGAAGCGGCATTGGCGCGGGTTGATGTGGTTCAGCCGGTGTTGTGGGCGGTGATGGTGTCGTTGGCGGCGGTGTGGGAGTCGTACGGTGTTCGACCTGATGTGGTGGTGGGTCATTCGCAGGGTGAGATCGCGGCTGCGTGTGTGAGTGGTGCTCTGTCGTTGGTCGACGGTGCGCGGGTGGTTGCGTTGCGGAGTAAGGCGATCACCGCACTGGCTGGTAAGGGCGGGATGGTTTCGGTTGCGCTGCCGGTGGGCGAGGTGCGTTTGGTCGAGGGTTTGTCGGTTGCCGCGGTGAATGGTTCGGCGGTGACGGTGGTGTCGGGTGATCCCGCGGCGCTGGACGAGCTGATGGCGGCGTGTGAGCGGGATGGGGTTCGGGCGAAGCGGATTCCGGTGGATTATGCGTCGCATTCGGTTCAGGTGGAGCAGATCCGAGCGGAGTTGCTGGACGTTCTCGCTGGGGTCAAGCCGACGTCCGGCAGGATTCCGTTGTTCTCCACCGTCAGTGGCGAGCTGGTCGACGGTTCGGGTCTGGATGCCGAGTACTGGTACCGGAATCTGCGGCAGACGGTGGAGTTCGGGAACGCGATCAGGTCGTTGTCGGAGCAGGGTTTCGGTGTGTTCGTCGAGACGAGCGCCCATCCGGTCTTGACCATGGCCATCCAGCAGACCGCCGAAGACGCCGTGGCTGTCGGCACTCTCCGTCGTGACGAGGGCGGTCTGGATCGCTTGTTGCTGTCGCTGGGCGAGTCTTACGTCCACGGAGTCGGCGTCGATTGGACACCGGCCTTCACCGGTGCGCACCGCGTCGACCTTCCCACGTATCCGTTCCAGTACGAGCGGTTCTGGCCGACCGGTTCCGGCGGCGATGTGGACGGTCTCGACGTGATCGCCGAACTGCCCGACGGTGGCGTCGTCCTGGCCTGCCAGCTGGGAGTTCAGCCCTGGTACACCGAGCACGTACTCGGCGGGTCGGTCGTGCTGCCGGGCACGGCGTTCCTCGAGCTGGCGGTGCGAGCCGGCGACACCGCGGGATGCGGCCGGGTCGACGAGCTCACCCTGGAGACACCGCTGGTGCTGCCCGAGCACGGCGCGGTCGAGGTCCAGGTCGTGGTCGGCCCGGAAAGCGAGACCAGGCGGATCGAGGTCCGCTCCCGGAGGCCGGAACTCGCCGAGTGGACCCGGCACGCCACCGGTGTGCTCGGCCGAGGCGGAGCGGAACGCCCGGCGGCCGAGCCTTGGCCACCGCCGGGAGCGGACCGGCTGCCGGTCGACGGCGCGCCCGCCGGTGTACGCGCGTTGTGGCGACGCGATGACGAGGTGTTCGCGGAGGTGGCACTGGCGGGCGAGGAGCGGGCGGCTGCCGAGCGGTTCGGGCTGCACCCCGCGCTGCTCGACGCGGGACTCGCGGCGATGGCCGTGGTCAACGGCCACGAAGGCCGCCGCCCCTTCGAATGGAACGGTTTCACCCTGCACGCCACGGGCGCGGCCACGCTGCGCCTGCGGCTGAGCCCGGCGGGGGTGGACAAACTGGCCATCCTCGCCACCGACGTCACCGGTGCTCCGGTCGCCACGGTCGACTCGCTGGTGTCCCGGCCGGTCTCGGCGGGCGTGCTCGACCGGCAGGAATCGCTGTTCGTCCTCGAATGGACCGAGATCACCGACCTGGGCTCGACGGAGGACGTCCCGGCGGAGATCACCATCGCCTCCTGTGACCAGCCACCCGGCGACCTGGGCGCGGTGACCCACCAGGTCGCCCGGCAGGCCTTGCGGTTGCTGCAGGACTGGCTCTCCGCGGACCGGCGGGGGACGCTCGCCGTCGTCACCCGCGGCGCGGTACTCGACACGCCGGCCCCCGCGGCCGCGGCGGTGTGGGGCCTGGTCCGCTCCGCCCAGCGGGAGCACCCCGGGCGGTTCGTGCTCGTCGACACGGACGGCCACGAGGACTCGCTCCGGATGCTGCCCACCGCGGCGGCGCTGGGCGAGCCCGAGCTCGCGCTGCGGGCCGGTGCAGTGTACCGGCCCCGGCTCACCAGCGCCGGACAAACCACCGAGACGGCTCCGATCACCGGCACCGTGCTGGTGACCGGATCCGCCGAAGGCCTCGGCGGGCTCGTCGCCCGGCACCTGGTCGCCGAGCACGGGGTGCGGCGCCTGGTGTTCACCAGCCGCCGGGGCGAGGACGCCGACGGCGTGACCGCGCTGCGGCAGGAGCTCACCGGCTTGGGCGCGGAGGTGACGGTCGCCGCCTGCGACGTCGCGGACCGCTCCGCACTGGCGGCGTTGCTCGAACGGACCGGACCGCTGAGCGCCGTGGTGCACACGGCGGCCGTCCTCGAGGACGGCATGCTCACCTCGCTCACCGCCGACGGGCTCGACCGGGTGCTGCGCGCCAAGGTCGACGCCGTGCTCAACTTCCACGAGCTGGCAGGCGATCTCGACGCCTTCATCGTGTTCTCCTCGGCCGCGGGCACCTTCGGCGGGCCGGGGATGGGCAGCTACGCGGCGGCCAACGCCTTCCTCGACGCGTTCATGCGGCACCGCCGCGCCGCCGGACTGCCCGGCCAGTCGCTGGCGTGGGGGCTCTGGGCACGGACCGGCGGAATGGCGGGCAGGCTCGGCGCGGCCGACCTCGCCCGGATGGGCCGGGACGGCGTCGCGGCGATGTCCGAGACCGAGGGGCTCGCGCTCTTCGACGCGGCTCGCCGGTCGGAGGCGGACGTGGTGCTGCCGATCCGGCTTGACACCACGGTAATGCGCGAACGGGCGCACGAACTTCCCTTGCTGCTGCGTGGATCGGCGCCGCGGCGGACGCGGCGTGCGGAGGCGGCCGGAGAGGATGACCCCGGGTTCGCCCGGGGGCTGGCCGGGCTGACCGGGCCGGAGCAGGAAAGCCTGCTGCTCGATCTGGTCCGGCGGCACGCCTCGGCGGTGCTCGGGCACGCGAACCCGCGCGCGATCGCCGCGGAACAGGCGTTCAAGGAGCTGGGTTTCGACTCGCTCACCGGGGTCGACCTGCGCAACCGGCTCGCCGCCGCGACCGGTGTCCGGCTGACGGCGACGCTGGTCTTCGACCATCCGACACCGCGGGCGCTGGCGAGCAGGCTCCGCGCGGAACTGGTCGCCGACGAGCCCGCCCCGCTGACCGAGCTGCTCGACCAGCTCGAGAACGCGCTCGCGGCCGTCGAGCTGAGCGCCGCCGAGCGAGAGGACGTCGCCGCCCGGCTGCGTGGCGCCGCGTCGGCCTGTGCCGGTTCCTCCCCGGGGGCGGAACGGATCGAAGCGGCCACTGACGACGAGTTGTTCGATCTCATCGACCGGAAGTTGGGCGCGCTGTGACGGCGAACGAAGGCAGGCTGCGGGACTACCTCAAGCGGGTCACGACCGAGCTGGATGACGCGCACGACCGGATCCGGGCCCACGAGCGCCGGGACAAGGAGCCGATCGCGATCATCGGGATGAGCTGCCGGTTCCCCGGCGGTGTCCGGTCTCCCGAGGACCTGTGGGAGCTGCTGGCGCGGGAACATGACGCGGTGTCCGGCTTCCCGGACAACCGGGGCTGGGACCTGGCGTCGCTGTACGATCCGGACCCGGACAAGCCCGGCAAGTGCTACGTCCAGGACGGCGGTTTCCTGTACGACGCCGACCGGTTCGACCCCGGATTCTTCGGGATCAGCCCGCGCGAGGCGCTCGCCATGGACCCGCAGCACCGGTTGCTGCTGGAAACCGCCTGGGAGGCGTTCGAGCGCGCCGGCCTCGCCGTCGCCGCACTGCGCGGCAGCCGGACCGGCGTCTACGTCGGCGGCAACGGCACCGACTATTCCGAGGTCCTGCAGGAGACACCGGACGGTGTCGCCGGGTATCTCGGCATCGGCAGCGCCGCCTCGGTCGCGTCCGGCAGGCTCGCGTACACCTTCGGGCTGGAGGGCCCGGCCCTCACGATCGACACCGCGTGCTCGGCTTCACTGGTCGCACTGCACCTCGCGTGCCAGGGGCTGCGACACGGGGACTGCACCATGGCACTGGCGGCCGGGGTGACGGTCATGTCGACACCGGGGTTCCTCGTCGAGTTCAGCCGCCAGCGCGGACTCGCCGAAGACGCGCGCTGCAAGGCGTTCGCGGAGGCAGCCGACGGCACCGGTCTGGCCGAAGGTGCCGGAGTGCTGGTGCTGGAACGCTTGTCGGACGCGCGTCGTAACGGGCATCCGGTGTTGGCGGTGGTGCGTGGTTCGGCGGTGAATCAGGATGGTGCGTCGAATGGTTTGACCGCGCCGAATGGTCCTTCTCAGCGTCGAGTGATCGTTTCCGCGTTGGCGAATGCGGGTCTTTCCGCGGCGGAAGTGGACGCGGTGGAGGCGCACGGCACGGGCACCACCTTGGGTGATCCGATCGAGGCGCAAGCGTTGCTGGCGACGTACGGCCAGGGTCGTGAACGGCCGTTGTGGCTGGGCTCGGTCAAGTCGAATCTCGGTCATACCCAAGCAGCTGCCGGGGTCGCCGGTGTGATCAAGATGGTCCAGGCCATGCGGAACGGCGTGCTGCCGAAGACCTTGCATGTGGATGAGCCTTCGTCGCATGTGGACTGGTCCGCGGGGAAGGTGTCGCTGCTGACCGAAGCGCGGCCGTGGCCGGAGGTGGATCGCCCGCGCCGTGCCGGTGTGTCGTCGTTCGGGGTGAGCGGTACCAACGCCCATGTAATCCTGGAGCAGGTTCCCGCCGAGGAACCAGAACCGTCTACTGTGGACTCGGTCGTGCCCTGGGCGTTCTCGGCCAAGAGTGAAACCGCGCTCCGGGAGACTGCGCGTCAGCTCGTCCCCGTGCTCGACGCGGGTCTGGCGGACGTCGGCCTTTCCCTGGCCACCACTCGCTCGGCGTGGGAGTACCGCGCGGCGGTGGTGGCGCCCGACCGTGAGCGTCTCACCGCCCTCGCTGACGGTCAGGACGTCCCTGGTCTGGTTCAGGGAGTGGCGGGTGATCCGGGCAAGGTCGTGTTCGTGTTCCCGGGTCAGGGTTCGCAGTGGGCCGGTATGGGGCTGGAGTTGTATCAATCTTCTCCGAGTTTCGCCGCCCGGCTGGACGAGTGCGCGGAGGCACTGTCGTCCTTTGTGGACTGGTCGCTCCTGGATGTGCTCGGCGACGAGGCCGCGTTGGCGCGGGTCGACGTGGTGCAGCCGGTGTTGTGGGCGGTGATGGTGTCGTTGGCGGCCGTATGGGAGTCCTACGGTGTTCGCCCGGACGCCGTTGTCGGTCATTCACAGGGCGAGATCGCAGCCGCGTGTGTGAGTGGCGCTCTGTCTTTGGTCGACGGTGCGCGGGTGGTTGCGTTGCGGAGTAAGGCGATCACGGCGTTGGCGGGTAAGGGTGGAATGGTCTCGGTCGCGTTGCCGGTGGATGAGGTGCGTTTGGCCGAGGGGCTATCGATCGCCGCGGTGAATGGTTCCGGGGCGACGGTGGTGTCGGGTGACCTCTCGGCACTGGACGAACTGATGGCCAGTTGTGAACGAGACGGGGTTCGGGCGAAGCGGATTCCGGTGGATTATGCGTCGCATTCGGTTCAGGTGGAGCAGATCCGAGCGGAGTTGCTGGACGTTCTCAGCGGGGTTCGTCCGGTGGCGGGCAGGGTTCCGTTGTTCTCCACGGTGACCGGCGAGTTGGTCGATGGCTCGGGCTTGGACGCCGAGTACTGGTACCGGAATCTGCGGCAGACGGTGGAGTTCGAGAACGCGATCAAGTCATTGTCAGAGCAGGGTTTCGGTGCTTTCGTGGAGACGAGCGCGCATCCGGTGCTGACCATGGCCATCCAGCAGACAGCGGACGAAGCCGTGGCCGTCGGCACTCTCCGTCGTGACGAGGGCGGTCTGGACCGGGTGCTGTTGTCACTCGGCGAGGCGTACGTCCAGGGCGTCGAGGTCGACTGGACCCGAGCCTTCACCGGTGCGCACCGCGTCGACCTTCCCGCGTATCCGTTCCAGCGCGAGCGGTTCTGGCTCCAGCGAACGGCGGGCAGCATGACCGCGGACCCGCTGGACGACATCCGGTACCGGGTGACGTGGAAGACCATCGATGCTCTTCCCGAGCCGTCGCTGACCGGGCGCTGGCTGGTCGCCGTTCCCGCCGGTATCGACTGCGACCTCGCGGACCCTGTCGTCCGAAGTCTCGAAGCCCACGGCGCGGAGACCCTGGTCCTGCCCGTCAGCGCCGGCCGGGACGCCCTCGCGGACCGGCTCCGCGGGCTCGGCGCGCTCAGCGGAGTGGTGAGCCTGCTGGCCCTCGACGAACGGCCGGACACCGGCACCCCGGCGCTGGCCGACGGCCTGGCCAGGACCATCCAGCTCATCCAGGCACTCGGCGACGCCGAGCACGAGGCTCCGCTGTGGATCGTCACCCGCGGCGCCGTGACCACCGGGCCGCGGGACAAGCTGACCAACCCCGTACAGGCCCAGGCATGGGGCGTCGGGCGCGTCGCCGGGCTGGAGCACGCGAGCCGCTGGGGCGGCCTGATCGACCTGCCCGCCGAGTTCGACGAGCCTGCCGCCGGCCGTCTTTGCGCGGTGCTGGCGGGCGCGGGCACCGAGGATCAGCTGGCGATCAGGCAGGCGGGTGTCCTCGTCCGCCGCTTGGCCAGGGCCGCGCGGCGAGGCAAACCGGCTCGGACCTGGCGGCCGCGTGACACCGTCCTGCTGACCGGCGGGACCGGCGTGCTGGGCACGCATATCGTGCGGTGGCTCGCGGGCAACGGCGCGGCCCGCATCGTGCTGCCGTCCCGGCGCGGACCGGCCGCGCCGGGTATGTCCGAGCTGACGGCGGAGCTGGCCGAGCAGGGCGTCGAGCTGATACCGGCCGAGTGCGACGTGGCCGACCGAGCGGCGCTGGAGGACCTCGTGTCGCGAGTGCGGCGCAGCGGTCCGCCGATCCGCGCCGTCATCCACGCCGCCGCCCAGATCGGCCTCGGTTCCCTCGCCGAGACGACCTTGGCCGACTTCGCCGACGTCGTCGGCGCGAAGGCCGACGGCGCCGCGCACCTCGACGAGATCTTCAGTGACGACGACCTCGACGCGTTCGTGCTGTTCTCCTCCATCGCCGGGGTGTGGGGGAGCGGCGACCACGGTGCCTACGCAGCGGCCAATGCCTTCCTCGACGCGCTCGCGGCGCGTCGCCGGGCGGAGGGGCGGACCGCGACCTCGATCGCCTGGGGCGTCTGGGCCGCGGCGAACCCCTGGGACACCGACCGGGCCATCGAGGGTATCGACAACGATCAGCTGCGCCGCCGCGGCTTGCCGCTGATGGATCCCGAGCTCGCCTTCACCGCGCTTCAACACGTTCTCGACCACGACGAGACCACCCTGACCGTCGCCCACGTGGACTGGGCGAAGTTCGTCCCGGTCTTCACCTCGACCAGGGCGCGACCGCTGCTCGACGACCTGCCCGACGTTCAGGCTGACACCGTTCCCGAAGTGGCCGAGTCCGATCTCGTGCGGAGGGTGGCCGAGGCGGCCGACGGCGAACGTGTCGTCCTCGACCTCGTCCGCGCGCAGGTGACGGTCGTGCTCGGGCACGCCGCACCCGGCGCCGTGGTGCCCGGCCGTCCGTTCAAGGAGATGGGGTTCGACTCGCTGACCGCGGTCGAACTGCGCAACAAGCTGACCGCGGCGACCGGGGTCCGGTTGCCGGCCACGATGGTCTACGACCACCCGAGCCCGGCGGCGCTGGCCCGGTATGTCCACGCCCAGCTCGTCCCGTGCGCCACACCCGTGCTCGACGAACTCGACCGGATCGAGGCGGCGCTGTTCGGCGCCGAGACCGGGGACGAGGCGGGCGCCAAGATCGTCGAGCGGCTCCGGTCGATGGTGTGGAAGTGGAACGACCTCGCCGGTGCGGCGGACCCGGCGGCCGACGAAGGCCTCGACATCGCCACCGACGACGAGATATTCGACCTGATCGACGCCGAATTCGGCAGTGCCTGACGGGGGATCCGCGCAAATGGCTGAGGAACAGAAACTCCGGGACTATCTCAAACGAGTGACCGCGGAGCTGCGGCAGACCCGCCGCAGGCTGGCCGAGGTGCAGGACCGGGCACCCGACCCGGTCGCGGTGGTCGCCATGGGCTGCCGCTTCCCCGGCGGGGTGCGCTCGCCGGAGCAGTTGTGGCGGCTGCTGGTGGCCGAAGCCGATCTGATCTCCGGATTCCCGGCCGATCGCGGCTGGGACGCCGACGCGCTCTACGACCCGGACCCCGACACACCGGGCCGGACCTACGTGCGAGAGGGCGGCTTCCTGTCCGATGTGGACGATTTCGACGCGGGCTTCTTCGGGATCTCGCCACGCGAAGCGGCCGCCACCGATCCGCAGCAGCGGCTGCTGCTGGAAACCGCGTGGGAAACCCTCGAACGCGCGGGCATCGACCCGCTGTCGCTCAAGGGCAGCCGCACCGGCGTCTACGTCGGCTGTCACTACCAGGACCACGGCGTGCTGCTGAAGCAGGCGCCGGACAGC
The DNA here is from genome assembly GCF_044765885.1 of Amycolatopsis sp. NPDC102389. Lineage (NCBI taxonomy): Bacteria > Bacillati > Actinomycetota > Actinomycetes > Pseudonocardiales > Pseudonocardiaceae > Amycolatopsis > Amycolatopsis sp. NPDC102389. Next base: position 59,043 of record NZ_JBIWKX010000026.1, on the reverse strand, counting down.
TACGAGGGTTACGTGGTCACCGCGAGCAATCCGAGCGTGGTGTCCGGCCGGATCGCCTATGTGCTGGGGCTCGAAGGCCCGGCGGTCACCATCGACACCGCGTGCTCGTCTTCGCTGACCGCACTCCACCTCGCGGTCCAGGCGGTGCGGCACGGCGAGTGCGAGCGCGCGCTGGCGGGCGGGGTCGCGGTGATGGCCACCCCGGCTTCATTCACCGGGTTCAGCAGGCAACGCGGGCTCGCCCACGACGGGCGCTGCAAGGCGTTCGCCGACGCCGCCGACGGGATGGGCCTGTCCGAAGGCGTCGGCCTCGTCCTCGTCGAGCGGCTGTCGGAGGCGCGTCGTCTCGGGCATCCGGTGCTGGCGATCGTGCGGGGTTCGGCGATCAACCAGGACGGCGCGTCGAACGGGCTGACCGCGCCGAACGGCACGTCCCAGCAGGAGGTCATCCGGCAGGCACTCGTCAACGCCCGGCTCTCGGCCGACCAGGTCGACGCCGTGGAAGCGCACGGCACGGGCACCACGCTGGGCGATCCGATCGAGGCGCAGGCGTTGCTGGCGACGTATGGACAGGGCCGCGAGCGGCCGTTGTGGCTCGGGTCGATCAAGTCCAACATCGGCCACGCCCAGACCGCCTCCGGGGTCGCCGGTGTGATCAAGATGGTGATGGCCATGCGGAACGGCCTGCTACCGAAGACTTTGCACGTCGACGAACCTTCGTCGCATGTGGACTGGTCGGCGGGCAAGGTGTCGCTGCTGACCGAAGCGCGGCCGTGGCCGGAGGTGGATCGTCCGCGTCGGGCCGGTGTGTCGTCGTTCGGGGTCAGTGGAACCAACGCCCACGTGATCCTGGAACACGTTCCGGCCGAGACGCCGGAGCCGTCCACTGTGGACTCCTTTGTGCCGCTGGTCCTCTCTGCCAAGACCGAGCCCGCGCTGCGCGAAGCGGCCTGGCAGCTGTCCTCCCTTGTGGACACCGGACTGCCCGACATCGGCTTCTCTCTCTCCACTACCCGCTCCGGTTTCGAATGTCGCGCCGTTCTGGTGACCCGCGAGGAGCGCTCGGCCGAGAAGGGGCTCCGGGCGCTGGCCGACGGCGAGGAGGTCGCCGGTCTGGTGCGCGGTGTGGCGGGTGATCCGGGCAAGGTCGTGTTCGTGTTCCCGGGTCAGGGTTCGCAGTGGGCTGGGATGGGCCTGGAGCTGTATGGGTCTTCTCCGGTTTTCGCTGCGCGTTTGGATGAGTGTGCGGAGGCGTTGTCGTCCTTTGTGGACTGGTCTCTTGTCGACGTTTTGGGTGATGAGGCCGCGTTGGCGCGGGTTGATGTGGTTCAGCCGGTGTTGTGGGCGGTGATGGTGTCGTTGGCTGCGGTGTGGGAGTCGTACGGTGTTCGCCCTGATGTGGTGGTGGGTCATTCGCAGGGTGAGATCGCGGCCGCGTGTGTGAGTGGTGCTCTGTCGTTGGTTGATGGTGCGCGGGTGGTTGCGTTGCGGAGTAAGGCGATCACCGCACTGGCTGGTAAGGGCGGGATGGTTTCGGTTGCTCTGCCGGTGGGCGAGGTGCGTTTGGCCGAGGGCTTGTCGGTTGCCGCGGTGAATGGTTCGACGGCGACGGTGGTGTCGGGTGATCCCGCGGCGCTGGACGAGCTGATGGCGGCGTGTGAACGAGACGGGGTTCGGGCGAAGCGGATTCCGGTGGATTATGCGTCGCATTCGGTTCAGGTGGAGCAGATCCGCGCGGAGTTGCTGGACGTTCTCGCTGGGGTCAAGCCGACGTCCGGCAGGATTCCGTTGTTCTCCACCGTCAGTGGCGAGCTGGTCGACGGTTCGGGTCTGGATGCCGAGTACTGGTACCGGAACTTGCGCCAGACGGTGGAGTTCGGGAACGCGATCAGGTCGTTGTCGGAGCAGGGTTTCGGTGTGTTCGTCGAAGCGAGCGCCCATCCGGTCTTGACCATGGCCATTCAGCAGACCGCCGAAGAAGCCGTCGCTGTCGGCACCCTTCGTCGTGACGAAGGCGGCCTGGACCGCGTATTGCTGTCACTCGGCGAGGCCTACGTCCACGGTGTCGAGGTCGATTGGACACCGGCCTTCACCGGCGCGCACCGCGTCGACCTTCCCACCTATCCGTTCCAGCGACAGCGCCACCGTCTTCCGGTGTCGGGATCGACGGGCGCGGATCTCGAATCGGCCGGTTTGCGGCAGGCCGGTCATCCGTTGCTGGGCGCGGCCGTCGAAACGCCGGACGGCGCGCTGGTCCTCACCGGCCGGATTTCCCTGCGCGACCACGGCTGGCTGGCCGAGCACCGGGTCTTCGGCTCGGTACTGCTGCCCGGCACCGGGTTCGTCGAGCTCGCCGTGCACGCGGCCGATCTCGCCGGCTGCGGCCGGGTCGACGAGCTGGTGCTGGAGGCGCCGCTGGTGCTTCCGGAAAGCGGCGGCGTGCAGATCCAAGTGGTGACGGAACCGGAGGGCGAGGAGGGCGGCCGGGCGTTCCAGGTGCACACCCGGAACGGCGACGCGGGCGAATGGGTGCGTAACGCCACCGGCGTGATGAGTCCGGAACCCGGCGAATCCGGGTTCGACACGGCCGCGGCCTGGCCGCCGCCGGACGCGGATCCCGTGCCGGTCGACGGCTTCTACACCGCGTTCGCAGAGCGCGGCTACGGCCACGGGCCCGCGTTCCAGGGTCTGCGTGCCGCGTGGCGCCGCGGCGACGAGGTGTTCGCCGAGGTCCGCCTGCCCGAAGAACATGCCGGGCAGGCCGGGCAGTACGGCCTGCACCCGGCGCTGCTCGACGCGGCGTCGCACGCGGTCGCGCTCACCGCGTCCGAACAGGACCAGGCCCATCTGCCGTTCTCGTGGCAGGGCGTGACACTGCACGCCGCCGGAGCGGCCGCGGTCCGGGTGCGGGTCGCGGCGACCGGACCGGAGACCTACCAGGTGGCATTGACCGACGAGAGCGGTGCGCCGGTGCTGACCGTCGAGTCACTGACGGTCCGCCCGGTGACCAAGGACCGGTTGCGCACGGGCCACGACTCGCTGTTCCACGTCGCCTGGAAGCCGGTGCGGCAAGGGAATCTGCCACACGATCAGGCGATCGGCGTGCTCCGCGACGACCTCGGGCTCACCGGCCTGCGCGTCGAGCGCTACGGCTCGCCGGCGGAAGCGGCCGGGTCCCCGCCCGCCATCGTGCTCGTCACGCTGGCCGGAGGGACCGGGGACTTGGCGGCCGAGGCCCGGGCGATCACCGGGCGGGCACTGGAGCTCGTCCAGCAGTGGCTGGCCGACGACCGGCTTTCCGAGAGCACGCTGGTGTTCTGCACGCGCGGCGCGGTGCTCACCGGGAGCGGCGACCCCGATCAGGACCTGGCCGCGGCCACGGTGTGGGGGCTGCTCAGGACCGCGCAGACCGAGCACCCCGGCCGGTTCGTCCTGCTCGACATCGACGAGCATCCGGCGTCCGCGTCGGCGCTCCCGGCCGCGCTGGCGACCGGCGAGCCCCAGCTGGCGATCCGCGCGGGAGAGATCCACTGCCCGCGACTGGCCCGCGCTTCGGCCGGCCAAGACAACCCCGTCGACCTCACGGGGACGGTGCTGGTCACCGGCGGGACCGGGACGCTCGGCAGGCTCGTCGCCCGGCACCTCGTCGAGGCGCACGGGGCGCGGAGCCTCGTGCTGCTCAGCCGTCGCGGCGCCATCGAAGGGGCCGAGGAGCTCGAGCGGCTCGGGGCGAAGGTGAAGATCCTTGCCTGCGACGTCGGCGACCGCGCCGATCTCGCGGAGGTGCTGTCCGGGCTGGAAGGGCGGTTGTCCGCGGTCGTGCACGTCGCAGGCGTCCTGGACGACGGCGTCGTCACCGCCCAGTCCCCGGACCGGGTGGACCGGGTGTTCACGCCGAAGGTCGACGCCGTGGTCAACCTGCACGAGCTGACCAAGGACGCCGGGCTCTCGGCCTTCGTGGTGTTCTCTTCGGCGGCCGGCACGTTCGGCAGCGTGGGACAGGCGAACTACGCCGCCGCCAACGCGTTCCTCGACGCCTTCGCCTGCCACCGCCGCGCGCAGGGCCTCCCCGCCGTTTCCCTGGCGTGGGCGTTGTGGGCGCAGCGCAGCGCGATGACCGAGCACCTCGGCGACACCGACGTCGCGCGGATGATGAAGGGCGGCATGATCCCGCTGGCTTCGCGGGACGGGCTGACGTTGTTCGACGCGGCACTGAATTCGGCCCACCCGGTGCTGGTGCCGGTCAAGTTCGACACCGCCAAACTGCGTGCCCGCCCGGAAACCGTCCCGACGCTGCTGCGCGATCTCGTCCGGGCGCCGGTGCGCCGCGCCTCGGCGGGCGTGGCCATCGAAGGCGGCTTGAAGCAGCGGCTCGCCGGGCTTCCCGAGGGCGAGCGGGAATGGGCACTTGTCGACTTGGTGCGGGGGCACGTCGCGAGCGTGCTCGGGCACTCGTCGCCGCAGGAGATCGAGTCCGGACGCGCTTTCACGGACCTGGGGTTCGAGTCGCTCACCGCCGTCGAACTGCGCAACCGGCTCAGCTCGGCCACCGGGCTGCGCCTGCCGGCGACCCTCGTGTTCGACCACCCGACCTCCGCGGCACTGGCCGGTTTCCTGCGCGAGCGGCTGTTCCCGGCTGAGCCCGCCCCCGTGACGGCACCCGTGCGCGACGCGGCGGCGGAGATCGACGAACTGGACGTCGCCGGTCTGATCGACCTGGCGCTGGAAGCGGGAGCGGGCCGATGACCACGTCGCAGGAGAAGGTCGTCGAGGCACTGCGAGCCTCGCTCAAGGAGACCGAACGGCTCCGGCAGCTCACCGCCGCGGCCGAGGAGCCCATCGCGATCGTGGCGATGAGCTGCCGGTTTCCCGGTGGCGTGCGGTCCCCGGAGCAGTTCTGGGACCTGCTGGCCGGCGGGACCGACGCCATCTCGGAGTTCCCGGACGACCGCGGCTGGGGCGCCGACGGACGCGGCATCGGCGAAGTCCGCCACGGCGGTTTCCTTTATGACGCGGCGGACTTCGACCCCGCCTTCTTCGAGATTTCCCCGCGCGAGGCGCTCGCGATGGACCCGCAGCAGCGGCTGCTGCTGGAGACATCGTGGGAGGTGCTCGAACGCGCCGCGATCGATCCCCGCACCCTGCGCGGCAGCCGGACCGGCGTGTTCGCGGGCGTGCTCAACAACGAGTACGGCTCGCGGCTGCGGTCGATCCCGCCCGGGGTGGCCGGGTACGTCGGCAACGGCAGCGCGGGCAGCATCGCCTCCGGCCGGGTGTCGTACACCTTCGGCTTCGAAGGCCCGTCCCTGACCGTCGACACCGCGTGCTCGTCGTCGCTGATCGCGCTGCACCTGGCGTGCCGGTCCCTGCGACAGGACGAGTGCACCCTCGCCCTGGCCGCCGGGGTGACGGTCATGGCCACGGCGGGCACGTTCGCCGAATTCGGCCGCCAGCAGGCACTCGCCCCCGATGGCCGGTGCAAGACGTTCGCCGACTCCGCCGACGGCACCAGCCTGGCCGAGGGCGCGGGTGTGCTGCTGCTGGAACGCCTTTCCGACGCCCGGCGCAACGGGCACCCCGTGCTGGCGGTCGTACGCGGTTCGGCGATCAACTCCGACGGCGCTTCGAACGGGCTGACGGCGCCCAACGGCCCTTCGCAGCAACGGATGATCCGGCAGGCGCTGGCGAACGCACGGGTGACCGCCGGACAGGTCGACGTGGTCGAGGCGCACGGCACCGGCACGACCCTCGGCGACCCGATCGAGGCGCAGGCCATCCTCGACACCTACGGGCAGGAGCGCGAACGCCCGCTGTGGCTCGGGTCGGTGAAGTCCAACATCGGCCACACGCAGGCCGCCGCCGGGATGGCGGGCGTCATCAAGATGGTGCTCGCCATGCGGCACGGCTTGCTGCCGAAGACTTTGCACGTCGACCGGCCCTCCACCCACGTCGACTGGTCGGCCGGCGATGTCCGGCTGCTCACCGAAGCACGCGACTGGCCGGAGACCGCCGAGCCGCGCCGGGCCGGTGTGTCGTCGTTCGGGGTGAGCGGTGCCAACGCGCACGTGATCCTCGAAGCCGTCGAAGAACCAGCCGTGGAGCCGAGGGAATCCGTTGTCGCGGCGCCTCTTCCGGTGGTCCTGTCCGGACGCGACGTCGCGGCGGTCCGCGAGTCGGCCCGGCGGGTACGCGCGGCCGCGCGGGACCTGGAGCCCGCCGACGTGGCCTTCTCACTGGCGACCACGAGGGCGGGCTTGGAACGCAGGGCGGCGTTCGTCGCCGCCGACCGGGACGAGCTGCTGCTCGGCCTCGACACCATCGCCGACGGCGGCACCATTGGCACCGCGATCGCGGACGGCCGGCTGGGTTTCCTGTTCGCGGGTCAGGGTTCGCAGCGGGTGGGGATGGGTCGTGAGCTGGCTGCTCGGTTCCAGGTGTTCGCAGAGGCTTTCGACGAGGTGTGTTCCCGTTTCGAGTCTTTGCGGGACGTCGTGTGGTCTTCGGATGACTTGCACCGCACGGAATTCACGCAGCCCGCGTTGTTCGCGTTCGAGGTTGCCCTGTATCGGTTGTTGGAGTCGTGGGGTGTCGTCGCGGATGTTCTCGTCGGGCATTCGATCGGTGAACTCGCCGCGGCGTATGTCGCCGGTGTGTGGTCGTTGGATGACGCGTGCCGGGTGGTGGCAGCGCGCGGAAAACTGATGCAGGCGTTGCCTTCGGGTGGCGCGATGGTGGCGGTGCAGGCTTCGGAAGCGGAAGTCGTCCCGTTGTTGATCGACGGCGTGGGTATCGCGGCGGTCAACGGTCCTGCGTCAGTGGTGATCTCCGGTGGGGAAGAGGCCGTGTTGGCGGTCGCCGCGGAGTTCGCCGGGCTCGGTCGCAAGGTGAAGCGGTTGCACGTGAGTCACGCTTTCCATTCGGCGTTGATGGAGCCGATGCTGGCGGAATTCCGTCGTGTGCTTGAAGAAGTGGAGTTCCGCGCACCGTCGAAGGTGATCGTGTCCAACCTGTCCGGTGAGGTGGCGGGGGAGGAGTTGTGCACGCCGGAGTACTGGGTGCGGCATGTCCGTGAGCCGGTCCGGTTCGCCGATGGGGTCGCCACGGCCAGGGCGCGCGGTGTCACCACGTTCCTGGAAATCGGGCCAGGCGGCGCTTTGACGGCGATGGCGGACGAAGGTGCCGTCGCGGCCTTGCGCGCGGATCGCCCGGAAGAGCCCGCCCTGATGGCCGCGTTGGGCCGGTTGTTCGTCCGTGGGGTGCCGATCGACTGGGCGCCGCTGTTCGACGGCGCCCGCCGGATCGACCTTCCGACGTACCCGTTCCAGCGCGAGCGTTACTGGCTGCGCGACGCCTCTGACGAGCCCGCCACCTTCACCTCGGTGGTGGAGATAGCCGGCCGCGATCGCTTCGTGTGCACCGGTGAACTCTCGGTCGCCGGGCAGCCCTGGTTGCGCGATCACACCGTGCACGGAGCGGCCGTCGCTCCCGGTACGGCACTCGTCGACTTCGCGCTGCAGGCCGCGGCCCGGATCGGCTCGGGCCACCTCCACGACCTCGTGCTCGAAGCCCCGCTCGTCGTGCCCGCCGAAGGTGCGGTGGAGCTCCAGCTGACCGCTGACGAGCCGGACGGATCGGGGCGCCGCGAGCTGAACCTCTTCGCGCGCCAGAGCGACGTGCCATGGACCCGCCACGCGACCGGTTCACTGACGGCGACGGGCGATCCTTCGTCCTTCGACGCCGTGCACGAGTGGCCGCCGCGCGGAGCGGAGCCTGCCGACATCGACGAGTTGTACGGCCGGTTCGCCGACCATGGCATCGCGTATGGGCCCGCTTTCCGTGGTGCGGAAGCGGTGTGGACCCGCGGCGAGGAGATCTTCGCCGAAATTCGGCTGCCTGGCGGGCAAAGCGGCGGCCAGGGTTTGCATCCGGCGCTGTTCGACGCCGCGCTGCACGCCGCGGCGCTGGCGGAGTACGCGGGCAGCGGGCTGCCGTTCGCCTGGCGAGGGGTGACGCTGCACTCGACCGGCGCCACCGCGCTCCGGGTCCGGATCACGCCGTCGGCACCGGAAGGGATCTCGCTGCTCGCCACCGACGATGCCGGACGTCCGGTGCTGTCGATCGGCTCACTGGTCCCGCGTCCGCTCCCCGCGGGCCATGACTCGCTCTTCACACTCGAGTGGAAGCCCGCCCAGCCGGGCGAAGCAGCGGAACAGGACACTGTCGTCGAGGAGTTCCCGGCCGGTGGCGGCACCGTCGACGAGATCCACGCGGCGACCAACCGCGCGCTGCACCTGATCCAGGTTTGGCTGGCCGAAGACCGCCCCGAGCGGCTCGTGTTCGCCACGCGCGGCGCGGTCTCCACCGGGCCAGGTGACGAGCCGGATCTGACCAACGCCGCGGTCTGGGGCCTGGTCCGGTCGGCACAGACCGAACATCCCGGCCGCTTCCAGCTCGTCGACCTCGACGAACGCGGGATCGTGCCCGCCTCGGCCGAACCGCAGCTGGCGGTCCGCGGCGACGCGGTGCTGGCGCCCCGGCTGACCAGAGCCGCTGTGCCGAACGAACCGGACGGCCGCGGACCTCGGGGCAAGGTGCTGATCACCGGGGGCACCGGTGGTCTCGGTCTGCTGGTGGCCCGGCATCTGGCCGCCGAGCACGGAGTCCGCGACCTCGTGCTGCTCAGCCGCACGGGCACGGTGCCGGAGGGGATCAGCGACGGCGTCGAGGTCATCGCCTGCGATGTCGCCGACCGCGCCGCACTGGCCGACGCGCTGTCCCGGGTGGGACGCGTCGGCATGGTGGTGCACGCGGCCGGGATCCTGGACGACGGCGTCGTCGGCGGTCTGTCCGCGGACCAGGTCGACCGGGTGCTGCGCGCGAAGGTCGACGGTGCTCTGCACCTCGAAGAGCTCACCGACGACGACACCGAATTCGTGGTGTTCTCTTCGGCCGCCGGTGTCTTCGGCGGAGCGGGTCAAGCCGGCTACGCCGCGGCCAACGCCTTCCTCGACGCGTTCGCGCAGTCCCGCCGCGCCCGTGGCCTCCCGGCGACGTCCCTGGCATGGGGACTATGGGAACAGGGCGGGATGGCCGGCGGCCTCGGGGCGAACGATCTGGCCAGGATGACGCGAGGGGGCACCGCCGCGCTGACAGCCGAAGAAGGCCTCACGCTCTTCGACGCCGCGCGCGCCGCGGACCACCCCGCCCTCGTCCCGATCAAACTCGACCTCGCCGTCCTGCGTGACCAATCCGAGCCCCATCCGTTGGTGCGGGACCTGGTCCGGGTCCCGGCCCGGACTCCGGCGCCCCGCGCCACCGGCGTTCCCGGCGAAGCCGAACTGCTGGACCTGGTGCTGGCCGAAGTCGCGGCGGTACTCGGCCACGGCGGCGCCGGCGCCATCGACCCGGACCGAGCCTTCAAGGAGCTCGGTTTCGATTCGCTGACCGCCGTCGAGCTGCGCAACCAGCTCAACGCCGCGCTCGGCCTGCGGCTGACGGCGACCCTGGTCTTCGACCATCCGACGCCGGCCGCGCTGGCCGAGCACCTGCGCCGGGAACTGCACGGCGCCTCGCCCGAGCCGGCCGAGCGGGCACGGCAGGCACCCGCCGACGACGATCCGGTCGTCATCGTGGCGATGAGCTGCCGTTATCCGGGCGGTGTCACGTCGCCGTCGGAGCTGTGGGACCTCGTCTCGGCGGGCCGGGACGCGATCACGCCGTTCCCGGCGGACCGCGGGTGGGACGTCGAGGGGCTCTACGACCCGGACCCGGATCGCCGCGGCCGGTCTTACGTCCGCGAAGGCGGGTTCCTGCACGACGCGGCCCAGTTCGACGCAGCGTTCTTCGGCATTTCGCCGCGCGAAGCGATCGCGATGGACCCTCAGCAGCGGCTGCTGCTGGAGATCACCTGGGAGCTCTTCGAGCGCGCCGGGATCGACCCACGCTCTATGCGCGGCAGCCGGACCGGCGTGTTCACCGGGATGATGTACCACGACTACGCCGCCCGGCTGCTGGTCGTCCCGGAGGACGTCGAGGGCTATCTGGGCAGCGGCAACGCGGGCAGCGTCGCCTCCGGTAGGCTCGCCTACACACTGGGGCTCGAAGGTCCCGTGCTCACGATCGACACCGCGTGCTCGTCGTCGCTGGTGGCACTGCACCTGGCGGCGCAAGCCGTGCGGCAGGGGGAGTGCGACTCCGCCATCGCCTCCGGTGTGACGGTGATGGCGACGCCCGCGGCGTTCGTGGACTTCAGCCGCCAGCGAGGGCTCGCGGTGGATGGCCGCTGCAAATCCTTCGCCGAAGCCGCCGACGGGACCGCTTGGGGCGAGGGCGCGGGCGCCGTGCTGGTGGAACGGCTGTCGGACGCCCGGCGCCTCGGCCATCCCGTGCTGGCGGTCGTGCGGGGGAGCGCGGTCAACTCCGACGGCGCCTCGAACGGCCTCACCGCGCCGAACGGACCGTCACAGCAGCGAGTCATCCGTCAGGCGCTCGACAGCGCGGGCCTGTCCGCCCGCGACGTGGACGCCGTGGAAGCGCACGGCACGGGTACGACATTGGGTGACCCGATCGAGGCACAGGCGCTGCTCGCCACCTACGGCCAGGACCGCGAACACCCGCTGTGGCTGGGTTCGGTGAAGTCGAACCTCGGGCACACCCAGGCCGCGGCCGGCGTCGCCGGGGTCATCAAGATGGTGGAGGCCATGCGGCACGGCGTGCTGCCCGAGACCCTGCACGTGGACGAGCCCTCCTCCCACGTCGACTGGACGGCCGGCGAGGTCGCTCTGCTGACCCGGCGACAGGAATGGCCTGAAGCAGGCCGGGCGCGCCGCGCCGCGGTGTCGTCCTTCGGCATCAGCGGGACGAACGCGCACGTCATCCTCGAAGCCCCGCCCGCCGAAGTCGCGTCGGCGCCGGAGCCTCGCGACGATGTCGCCGTCCCCGTGCTGCTGTCCGCGAAGAGCGAGCAGGCCTTGCGCGAGCAGGCCGAGCGCTTCCGGCTCGTGGCCGATCGGGACCTGGCGGGTATCGCGTGGTCGTCGGCGACCACGCGGACCGTCTTCGACCACCGGGCGGTGGTGATCGCCCGTGACCGCGCCGAGTTGGAGCGCGGCCTGACCGCGATCGCGACCGGCACTCCGGCCGCGCAGGTCAGCGTCGGCGTGCCCGAACCCGGCGCGGTCTGTTTCCTGTTCTCCGGTCAGGGTTCCCAGCGAGCCGGGATGGGCAGGGAACTGGCCGCCCGGTTCCCCGTGTTCGCCAAGACCTTCGACGAGATCTGCGGCGAATTCGGCCCGCTGGCCGACGTCGTATGGGAGAAGCCCGAACTCCTCGACCGCACCGAATTCGCCCAGCCCGCGCTGTTCGCGTTCGAGGTGGCGCTCCACCGGCTGCTCGAATCATGGGGCGTGACGGCGAAAATGCTGGCCGGGCACTCGATCGGTGAACTCGTGGCGGCTCACGTCGCCGGGCTCTGGTCGACCGCCGACGCCTGCCGGGTGGTCGCGGCCCGCGGCAGGCTGATGCAGGCGTTGCCGGAAGGCGGCGCGATGGTCGCTGTCGAGGCCACCGAAGCCGAGGTGGCGCCCTTGCTCACCGAGTCGGTGAGCCTCGCCGCGGTGAACCGGTCGTCGGCGGTGGTCGTCTCCGGAGCGGACGAGGCGGTCACGTGGATCGCCGAGACCGTCCGCGCCTGGGGCCGCCGGACCAAGCGGCTGCGGGTGAGCCACGCGTTCCACTCGCCGCTGATGGAGCCCATGCTGGCCGACTTCCGCCGGGTGCTCGACGACGTCGAATTCCGCGAGCCGTCGATGCCCATCGTGTCGAACCTGACCGGGCAGGTGGGCGGCGAGGAACTGCGCTCGCCCGAGTACTGGGTCCGCCACGTGCGCGAGACGGTCCGCTTCGCCGACGGCGTGGCCGCGGCAAAGGCCGCCGGCGTGACGACCTTCGTCGAGATCGGCCCGGACGGGCCGCTTTCCGCGCTGACGCCGGGCGCCACCGCGTTGCTGCGGGCGGACCGGCCCGAACCGGAGTCGGTGCTGGCCGCGCTCGGCGCCCTGCATGTCCGCGGCGTCGGCGTGGAGTGGCCCGCGGTACTCGAAGGAATCGAAGCTCCCCGGGTCGAGCTGCCCACCTATCCGTTCCAGCGCAAGCGTTTCTGGCTGGACGCCGAGCCGGCCACGGTCGGCCCGGCCACTGAGCCGGACGAAGTCGTCGTCGCCGATCTCCGCCAGGAGCTCGACTCACTGGACCAGAGCGGCCGCGACAAGGCCGTGCTGGACCTGCTGCGAGCCGCCATCGCGGCCGTGCTGGGCCACGACTCTCCGGACGAGGTGCCACCGGAGGCCGACCTGCTCGACCTCGGCTTCGCGTCGCTGACCGCGGTCGAGCTGAGCAACCGGCTGGCCACGGCGACCGGCCTGGACTTGGCACCGACGCTGGTCTTCGACCACGCGACCCCCCTCGAGCTCATGCGCTACCTGCGTGCCGAGCTGGCCACCCCGTAAGAAGAAAGAGGAATCATGGACACGCTGAACTCGCCCGGCTCGCAGCCCACTTCGGCGGACTGGCAGATCCTGTGGCAGGACGATTTCGACGGCCCGCGGGGCGCACCGCTCGACCGCGACCGCTGGAAGGTGATCACCGGCAAGCCGTGGGCGGCCGGGATCGAGTCCTACTCGGACGACACCGGCCACCTGAGCCTGGACGGCGACGGGCACCTGCGGATGACGGCCACGCACAGCGAAGAAGACGGCTACGTCTCGGCCTGGATCGAGACGGTGCGCGAGGACTTCGTCCCGGCGCCGGGCGGCGCGCTCAAGGTCGAGGCCGTGGTCAAGACCGCGCCGGGACTGGGCCTCGACTGCGCGATGTTCGCGTGGGCGAACCGGATGCGCCACCTCGGGGACACCGAACCGCTGCAGGGCTGGTATCTCTCCGGCGAGCTGGACATCTTCGAAGTGGTCAACTCCGAGCCCGCCAACGTGTACGGCGTCGTGCACTCGCCCGAGTGCCACCAGCTGCCGTCGCTGGGGATGGGCACCGCCACCGCCACGCCGGACGGACGGCCGCTGAGCGAGGACTTCCACACCTACTCCGTCGTGTGGACCCGCGACCCGGACTCGATCACCTGGTACCTCGACGGCCACGAATACCTGCGGCTCACCCCGGCCGACACCACCCCGAAGGGCTGGCTGTTCAACCAGGAGGTCTTCGTCGGACTGCTCGTGGTGGTCGGCAGCCCGGGCGGCCCGGTCATGCCGGGAGAGCCCGACCCCGCCGCCTTCCCGACGACGATGCTCGTCGACCGCGTCACCGTCGCGGAGCTGGCGCCGCGTGTCGTCCGGTCGATCACGTGAAATCGGCGGTGCCGGACCTCGTGAGTGGCGTTTCGGGTTAGAACCCGAAATGCCACTCACGACCCACTGGGCCAGAGGCCCTCAAACGGCAGATGTGCCCAGCTCCAGCCGTCCACTGTGGATCTCGTCGATGAGGGCCCGCGTGAGGTCGAGGTCCGCCCGCAGATGGGCGCGCAAGTGTCGCATCTCCACCAGGGCCACACGCGGCACGTCGCGTCCGGTCAGCGCGTCGTACTCGGCCTGCGACGCCGCGAGCCTGCCTTCGAGCAGTACGCAGCGATGCTCGAGCCTGCTCGCGGCGTCCTCCGCCGTCAGCAGGGACATGAACGCCAGCGCGGCGCAGTAGGCGGGGTACTCCGGGGTGAGGGTGACCAGTAGCTCGCGCAACCGTTCGCGGGCGAGCTCGCGGCCTGCCGTGGTGATCGAGTAGACGGTGCGTTCGGGGCGCCTGCCTTCGCGGACGGTCTCGACCGGCTCGATCAGCCCGGCCTTCGCCAGGGTGTCCACCGTGTTGTACAGCGCGCCGTGCGTGACCTTGACGATCTGGTCCAGGCCCTGTTCCCGCATCCGCTGCCGCAGCTCGTACGCGTGCTGTGGCCGATCGGTGAGCAGGCGCAGCACCGTGAGGCCCAGCGCAGTGAGAGTCCGCACTCCTGCTCCCCGTAACTTGGTCCGGCAAGTATAGTCTGATTGTACTATTTTGCACGGACGGCTTCAGGGGGCGAACATGGACGGGCAGGCCGTCGAGCCGGAGATCCGCGTCGAGCGCGATTTCATGGAGCACTGCCGCGCGAAGCTGAACCGCATGCGCGGCGAGGCCACCGCGATGCTCGACAGCGGCGCGGCCGAGGGCGACGCCGTCACGGACAAGTACTTCAACCACGCGCTGCGCGAGTTCCGCAAGCAGGTGGTCAAGGACCTGTCCGGCTTCGACGACGTGCCGCTGTTCTTCGGCCGCCTCGACTACCCGGCGGGCGATGTCTTCGACATCAAGGCCGACCTGGTGCGCGGCGGCGACTCCCATACGCGCACCGAGGACAGCGACCTCGTGTACGTCGGCCGTCGCGGTGTCCGTGACGAAGACGGCGAGCCCATCGTGATCGACTGGCGCGCCATGCTTTCCCGCGCCTTCTACGAAGCGTCCTCCCTGGACCCGATGGGCGTGCGCGTCCGCCGCCGGTACGGCTTCGACCAGAACGGCGTGCTGACCGCCTACGAAGACGAACCGTTCACCGGCGAGCACAACTCCGACGACGGGGGCGGCCTGCTGGCGGCGGAGATCGAGCGTCCCCGCCAGGGACCGATGCGCGACATCGTGGCCACGATCCAGCCCGAGCAGATGCGCCTGGTGCGCGCCTCCGCCGACCAGACGCTGTGCATCCAGGGCGCGCCGGGCACCGGCAAGACCGCGGTGGGCCTGCACCGGTTGGCGTACCTGCTCTTCTCCGAAAGAGACAGGCTGCGCAAGGAGGGCGGCGTCGCCGTCATCGGCCCCAACAGTTCGTTCCTCGCCTACATCCGCAACGTCCTGCCCGCGCTGGGCGAGATCGAGGTCTCCCAGGTCACCATCGACGACCTCACCGGCCAGGGCCGCACTGTCGGTCGCGTCGACGACCCGGCGGCGGCACGCGTCAAGGGCAGCCTGGAGATGGCGGAGGTGCTCAAGCGCCATCTGTGGTCTCAGATCACTCAGCCGACGGAGGCCCTCGAGCTCAAACACCAGCACCGCACCTGGCGGGTGTCCGTCGAGGAGCAGGCCGCCGAACTCGAGGACGTGCTCAGCAGGCGAACCGGCTACGGCGCCGGCCGCGAACTGCTCGTCCAGCGCCTGGCGCATCGCGTGCTGCGCCAGATGGAACGGGTCGGCCGGGCGGGGACCACGTTGACCCAGCTCTGCCGGAACAGGGCGATCGGCCAGGCCGTCCGCCAAATGTGGCCCGCCATCGACCCCGCCCGCCTGGTCTTCGACCTTCTCACCGACCCGGACCGGCTGGCCGCCGCGGCCGACGGGGTCCTATCGGCGGAGCAGCAGCAGACCATTCTGCTGAGCCCGCGTCCGCGCAGTGCCAAGGCGATGATCTGGTCGACACTCGACCTGGCCCTGCTCGACGAAGCCGCGGGCCTGGTCGATCGGCCGGTCCGGCTGGGGCACATCGTGATCGACGAGGCCCAGGATCTCAGTCCGATGCATTTCCGGGCGATCTCCCGCCGGGTCGCGGGAGCCTGCACGGTGCTGGGAGACCTGGCGCAGGCGACGAGCCCGTCGGCGGTGCGGGACTGGTCGGAGGTGCTCGCCCACCTCGACCGTCTCCGCGGGCGGATCGAAGTCCTCGACCGCGGCTATCGGGTGCCGGCCGAGGTGCTGGATTACGCGGCCCGCCTCCTGCCGCATATCGCCCCGGACCTGACGGGCCCGACTTCCTTCCGGCACAGCGCGGACGCCCTGCACGTGACCAGGACCAGCGAGGACGAGCGGACCCGAACGATCATCGAGTCATGCGAAAACGCACTGGCCCGTGAAGGCTCCGTTTGCCTCATCGCCGCAGACGAAGAGATTCCGGAATTGCACGCGGCCTTGACGGCCGAGGGTATCGGGCACACGGTCCTCGGCGGCGACGCCCTGGAGGCGGAACGCGTGACGCTGGCACCGGTGACCCTGGCGAAAGGTCTTGAATACGACACGGTCCTGGTCATCGAGCCGAGCCGCATCGTCGACGCGGAGCCTCGCGGGCTGCAGCGTTTGTACGTGGCACTGACCCGGGCGGTGAGCAGGCTTCACGTCGTGCACGCCCGGCCGCTCCCGGCGGCTCTCGCGGACGAACGCGTGCTCGCCGACGTCCATTAGTCCACCGTGGAATCCGGTTTCGGCGGCGATCGTAAGGGTCGGTTAGGGGTGGGGTTGGATTCGGCGGCTGGATAGCGTGAGTGAATCGTTGAGGCGATTCTCCTTGTCGGCGAGATCTCATGAATTCTGGATGTGGAATAACAATGAATTCTGTCAATGTTCTTGTCGTGGGCGCCGGTCCCACCGGTCTCACACTGGCCTACGACCTCGCACGGCGAGGTGTCTCGGTGCGCATCATCGACCGGGACGCGAAGTTCACCACCGCGTCCCGCGGTAAAGCCGGGATCCAGCCACGCACCCAGGAAGTGTTCGACGACTTCGGCGTCGTCGACCAGGTCATGCGCGTGGGCACCACCCGGTTGCCGTTCCGGCGTTATCACCGCGATCAGATCGTCAGTGAAGCGGTTCCTTACGAGGCCAACGATCCGCGGCCGGACGCCCCGTACCGGCGGCTGCTGTTCGTCCGGCAGTCCTTGGTGGAGGGAATCCTCCGGGATCGGCTCGCGGGAACCGGATACACGGTCGAGTCCGGTGTCGAACTGCTTCGGTTCGAGCAGGGCGCCGAAGGAGTGAAGGCGACGCTCGGCTCGGCCGAGGGGTCCGAAGAGGTCACCGCCGATTACCTGGTCGGGTGCGACGGCGGGGCGAGCACCGTGCGCAAGTCGCTCGGGCTGGAGTTCCGCGGATTCACCGAGGAAGACCGCAAGCTGCTCGTCGGGGACGTCGAGGTCGACGGGCTGGAGCCCGACGCCTGGTACCAGTGGTACGACATGGAACGCGGCATCCTCTTGCTGTGCCCGCTCGCGGACACCGGCACCTGGCAGATCCAGGCGTCACCGCCGATGGACGCCGACGGCACGCCGATGGGTCCGTCGCTCGAGGCCCTGCAGTCCGCGGTGGACCGGATCACCGGGATGCCGATCCGGCTCGGCAACCCGACCTGGATGTCGACCATGAAACGGAACGTGCGGATGGTCGACACCCTGCGCGTCGACCGCGTCTTCCTGGCGGGCGACGCCGCCCACGTGCACCCGGTCACGGCCGCGCTCGGCGCGAACACCGGCGTGCAGGACGCGTACAACCTGAGCTGGAAGCTGGCCAGGGTGCTCGGCGGCGCCGAGGACGGGCTGCTCGACACCTATGAGCGCGAGCGGGTGCCCATCGCCGAGTGGACGCTCAAGACCGCCTGCGACGCGGGCGACCTGATCTTCGAGGCGATGCTGGCCGGCAAGGGAGGCGCCGAGAAGGGGCTGACCGAGGCCTCTTTGCAACTCGGCCTGAACTACCGGGAAGGTCCGCTCAGCCGCGACCTCGTCAGCGGGGGTGCCCTCCGCGCGGGTGACCGGGCGCCCGATTCGCCGTGCCCGGGAGCCGGTGACGGCGCGACCACGCTGTTCGATGTCTTCCGCGGCCCGCATCTGACGCTGGTGGGTGTCGGCGCGAGTACCGCCGCCGCGCTCGGCGTCGTGGCCGACAGCCAGCCCGGCGACGTGCGCACGGTTCTGCTGGCCGAACATCCCGAGGCGTACGCCGCGCCGGACGACCGGCTCGTCCTGGTGCGGCCCGACGGCTACATCGGCCTCGTCGCGCCCGCGGACGACGCTCAGGCGGTACTCGACTATCTGTCCGCTCTGGACAGTTTCGCACTGGTGGAGGACTGATGTACCGGCCCGAGTACTTCCGCGCCCCCGATCTGGAGGCGCAGCACGACCTCATCGAGGAGTACCCGTTCGGTCTGCTCACCCTGTCCATGTTCGGCTCGCCCGCCGCCGTGCATCTCCCGTTCGTGCTCGACCGCGATTCCTGGCCGTACGGCAAGCTGCGCGGTCACCTGTCGCGGGGCAATCCGATCGCGAAGGCATTGTCCGAGAACGTCGAAGTGCTGGTGGCCTTCACCGGCCCGAGTTCGTACATCTCGCCGGATCACTACGAAAGCCAGCCGCATTTCCCGACTTGGGCCTACGCGGCGGTGCACGTGAAGGGGCGGCCACGGCTGCTCGACGACGCGAGGACAGTGCGTCAGCTGACCGATCTGATCGCCGATCAGGAGGCCCGTCTGGCTCCCAAAGAGCCGTACGTGCTGCCTCGCGAGTCCTCGGAGCTATTCGACGAGTATCTGCAACTCATCCAGGGTTTCGAGATCTTCATCGGCCGGATCGACGGCATATTCAAACTGGGGCAGAACAAGACACCGCGTGACATGTCCGCCCAAGCGAAGGCATTTCGGGCACGGGGAACGGAGAGTTCGCTGCGCATGGCAGAAGCACTGGAACAGCACAACCCGTTTCCCAAATATTCATGAATGAGGTAAAGCACAGTCGTTTATCGGCGTGCTTGAATCGGCTGACGCATATCAATAGATCAAATGGGTGATAAGTCGGATCGCTCTGTGTGACCTGACATCCCGGCAACTCCTCTGGTATCGTGATCAACACGTAGCATCGGGACTGGGTCTCAATTTCCCGATGACTGGGGTGTGTCTGGGGTCTCTTGGCCGGCGAATATGTCGGTCTGGCTCCGCTGTGCAAAAATAAATGTGCCGTGGGGGTCTTTGTGGTTGCGCTGGTCGAACGTAATCGGCAATTGGTGACCTTGGAAGGGATGGTGAAAGCCGGCCTTGGCGGTGTCGTGACGGTGCGCGGTTCCATCGGCAGCGGAAAGACCGTGCTGCTGGCCGAATTCGCCCGGCTGGCCGCCGAGGCCGGCGTGCGTTGTGTCACAGTCGCGGCCGCTTCGAGCGGTACGGACCCTTGGGACCTTGTGGCCGAGGTGGCCGCCGCGGCGGGGCACCCGGGGAAAGACCCGGTGGCGGCACTCGCCGAGCTGGTCGCTGAGGGTCCGCTGGCCGTGTTCGTGGACGATCTGCACCGGGTGGGCGCCGCGCCGGTGGGGCTGCCCGCCGCCGCGGCGCGGTTGAGTGCCCTCGGCGTGCTGGTCGTGCTGGCCGGTGACGTCGAGGCCACGCCGTCCTGGGCCGCGATGTACGCGGAACTGTTGCGGCTGCCCGGTTTCCGGTCGATCAGACTGCCCGCGCTGACGCCGTCCGGGGTGCTGGAGGTGCTCTCCGGCCACCTGGACGGCCCCGGCGATCCCGAGCTCGTCGCCGAGGTGTACGCCATGACCGCCGGAAACCCGCTGCTGGTACGCGCTCTCGTGGAAGACCTGCTCGCGGTCGACCCGGAAGATCGGCTGCCGGTGTCACCGGGCCACGCCTTCCGTGAGGTGGTGTCGGTCTGCCTCGGCCGGATCGCGCCGCAGGCGGCCGAGCTCGCGGAGTGCGTCGCGGTGCTCGGCGACACGATGGATCCGGCCGTGCTCGCCGCCGTCCTCGGTGTCGACGAAGCACAGTTGCCCGCGCTCGTGCGCGCTCTGGGCGGCATCGGCCTGTTCGCCGACGGGGACGTGCCCGCGTTCCGGTCGCCGGGGCTGGCCGCCGCCGTGCACTCCGTGGTCAGCGCGGCTCGTGCCACCGATCTGCGAGTCCGCACGGCCTCCGCGCTGCGCTCGCGTGGCGCGGAGGACGGCGAGGTCGCCGCGCTCCTGCTGGAAGCGGGTTGCGCGCCGGACGAATGGGCGGTCACCGCGTTGTTCGACGCGGCAGGACGCTGCCTCGACGAGGGCGACGTCGACCTCGCGCGCCGGTACCTGCATCTGGCGGCGCACCCTCGCCCGGGCCGCGAGTCCTCCCGTGTCGACGCCCGCGCGATCTCGCTGGGCTGGCTGCTCGACCCGGCGACCGTTCCGCGCTGGCTCGGAAGTGCCGTCGAGGCCGTCGAAAGCGGCGGATTCACCGCCCGCGAGGCGATCATGCTGGCCGGGCAGCTGCTCTGGCACGGCTGGTACGACGAGGCGGGCCCGATCCTGGACTGGCTGGCCACCAACGAGGACAAGTTCGCCCCGGACGACGCCGCGGATGTGCAGACCCTCTCGCTGCATATCGCGATCACCCATCCGGGGATGACCGGGCACCTCGCCTCCGTCGATCCCGAGCAGGCCCGCAACGACGTGGTGACCAGGGCCAGCGACGCGCTGCTGCATTCGATGCACGTCCTGCGTGCCGTGATCGTCAACGGCCCGAGCGAGGATCTGGTGCGCGAAGCGCTGCGCCTGCTGGAAGTCTGCGCTCTCCGGCGGATGCCGCTCGAACCGTGCCTGTTCGCGTTGCTGTCCCTGGTCTACGCCGACGAGCTGGGCAGTGCGGCGCATTGGTGTGATCAGCTGCTCGAAGAGGCGGAACGGCGCGGCATCCTGTCGCTGGAGGCGACGCTTCTCGGGTCCCGCGCGCATATCGCGTTGACGGCGGGCGACCTGCCCGCGGCCGAGACGCACGCCCGGCGGGCGCTCGACGTCCTGCCCGCCGAAGGCTGGGGGACCGCCATCGGCGGCCCGCTGAGCACGCTCGTCGCCGCGCTGGTGGGCATGGGCCGGTTCGAGGACGCGGCCGCAGAGCTGGGCAGGCCGGTGCCCGCCGCCATGTTCCGCACCGTTTGGGGCCTGCGGTATCTGCGCTCGCGCGGCTACTACTACCTCCACACCGGGGGTTTCCGTGCCGCTCTCGGCGACTTCCGGTCGATCGGTTCGCTGATGGCCGAATGGGAGCTGGACAGCCCGGTCTTGCTGCCCTGGCGGTCCGACGCCGCCGAGGTCCACTTGCAACTCGGCGAGGGCGCGGAAGTGGTGCGGCTGCTGGACGAGCAGGCGAGCCTGCCCGGCGGTGACTGCGGCAAGCTGCGCGGGGTCGAGGCCCGCATCCGGGCGAGCAACACGGATCGGGGAGACCGCAGCCGCGCCCGGACCGCCGCGGTGGCGGTGGAGCATCTGGAGGCGGCGCAGGACCGGCTGGAACTGGCCAAGGCGCTGGCCGTGCTGGGCGACGCCCATCGCGCTTCCGGGGACGGCCGCAGAGCTCGGATGGTGACCCGCCGCGCGCTGCACCTGGCCACGTTGTGCCGCGCCGAGCCCTTGGTGTCCGGGCTCACCGGGCAGCAACGGCCCGCCCGCGCCGGCGGCACAGGAGCCGAGCAGGGGCTGGAATCGCTCAGCGACGCCGAACGGCTGGTGGCCGAGCTGGCCTCCTGGGGCAATACGAACCGGGAGATCGCCCGCAGTCTGCACGTCACCATCAGCACGGTCGAGCAGCATCTCACCCGGGTCTACCGCAAGCTCAACGTGAGCCGGAGTGATCTGCCCGCCGACCTCGGCCTGCCGGCCCAGGCGGGGCCGGCCACCCGGCGCGATCTGCAAAGCCGGGTGGAGGCCTATGCCCGGTCCGCCGCTTCACCGCAAGGCCGATAAGAGTCGGATAGCCCGGCCTTCAGGTGACGCGAAGGGAGCTTTCCCCGCACGCGATGCGGGGAAAGCTCCCTTCGCGTCACCCACGAGTCTTGCGTCCGCTGTGGAGCCCCGTGGTTCCGCAAGGCCGATAGGAGTCGGGTAGGGGTCGCTTAGGGGCGGCGGGAATGGTGACGGTGCCGCGGTGACGGCGACATAATCGTTTCCGGGAAGGGCCGGTCCGCCGGTCGTTTCCCTTGAGGAGTGAGGCAAAGGTGCAGGGTGTCGGGGAACCCCACAAAGGGGACAAACATATGCGCCAAAAGTGTGTTTGGCAAACGCGAGAACCCCCCCCCGCGCACCCCCCCCACGAGAGTTATATTTGAGT
>NZ_JBIWKX010000026.1:7981-37171 GCF_044765885.1 Amycolatopsis sp. NPDC102389 | reverse complement strand
GCCCGCCGGCCGTTGTGTGCCGTTGTCCGCCCCCCCCCCGGGGCCCGCCGCCCCACACCCCTCTCCCCAACAACACCCGGCCCCCCTGCGCCCCCCCCCCCCCACGTCGTGACCGCGAGCGCGTCACGTCCGCCTTGCTTCGTTCTTTTCGCATGGAAATTTGCCACCTTTCGTTTTCCGGAATTGGGGGCCTTGCCTCGTGAGCACGACCGATAACGTCGATCCGGCGGAATTCCCCGCATATCCGATGGCCCGGGGTTGTCCGTTGCACCCGCCCGCGGAATACGCGGACATGAGCACGCGACGGCCGGTCAGCCGAGCGGTGCTCCCCTCGGGAAAACCGGTGTGGCTGGTGGCCAGTCACGAGCTGGTCAAAGAGATCCTGACCGATCCTCGGGTCAGCGCGAATCGTTTCCTCGGCGGATTCCCGCATCAATTCCGCCGGGTGCAGACGGCGGCGCAGCAGACCGAGCAGATGAAGAAGGGCTCCGCCGTCATCGGGCGGGCGTTCGGGGTCGACGGCCCCGAACACGCCGAGCGCAAACGACTGGTCGTACCGGAATTCACGGTGCGGCGGGTGCAGGCGTTCCGGCCGCGGATCCAGGAGATCGTCGACGACGTTCTAGACGAGATGGTAGCGGCGGGCAGCCCGGCCGAACTGATGTCGGCGCTCGCGCTGCCGGTGCCGTCCCGCGTGATCTGCGAACTGCTGGACGTCCCCCAGGAGGACAGGCAGTACTTCCTCGACCGGACGACCACGATGGTGGACCAGTCCAGCACGGTCGAGCAGCGCCTGCAGGCCAACCTCGACGTGCTCGGCAAACTCGACGGGCTGATCAAGGCCAAGGAGGCCGACCCGGCCGACGACGTGCTCGGCCGGATCGTGCGGCGCAACGTCGAGCTTGGCGTGCTCAGCCATGACGAGATCGTCGGTGTGGCGGCGTTCCTGCTCATTTCCGGATTCGAGACCACCGCCAACATGATCTCGATGGGCACCCTCGGTCTGCTGGAGAACCCGGACCAGCTCGAGCTGCTGATCGAAGACCCGAGCCTGGCTCCAAGTGCGGTCGACGAGCTACTGCGCTACTTCAGCGTCTCCGACCCGGCCGGTTCCCGTGTCGCCACCGAGGACATCGAAATCGGCGGCGTGACGATCCCCGCAGGCGAGGGCGTGATCGCGCTGGCCGGCGCGGCCAACTGGGATCCGGCGGTCTTCGACGAGCCGGAGCGGCTGGACATCCGGCGCAAGGCCCGCGGTCATCTGGCCTTCGGGCACGGCGCACACCAGTGCATCGGGCTGCATCTGGCCAGGCTGGAGCTGGAGGTCGTGTTCGGCACGCTGTTCCAGCGGCTGCCCGGATTGCGGGTGACCGCGCCGGTCGACGACCTGCGATACAAGGTCGGTGCGAACATCTACGGCGTTCACGAGGTGCCGGTCGCGTGGTGAAGTCGACGGAACGCACCATCGTGTTCGACGAGCTGGCCGGGCAGTACGACAACACCGGCGTCGAGTTCTTCGGCCCGATCGCGCACAAGCTGCTCGAACTGCTCGGTCCGCGGCCGGGGGAGCACGTGCTTGACGTGGGATGCGGACGGGGCGCGGTGCTGTTCCCGGCCGCGGCCGCCGTCGGCCCGGAAGGGTATGTACTCGGGATCGACATCGCGGAGGCGATGGTCACCGCGACCGCCGCCGACGTGGCGGCGCGGGCACTCGACCACGTCGAGGTCCAAGTGCTCGACGGGATCGCCCCCGATCTGCCCGCCGGGTCGTTCGACCTGATCACGGCGAGTATGAGCGCCGCGCACTTCCCGGATCCGTTCGCCACCGCGGTGAACTACGCGCGGCTGCTGGTGCCCGGCGGCCGGATCGGGATCACCGGGCCGGTGCCCCCGCCCGCACTGTCCGGATGGGACCTCGGCGCGCTGCGAGTCGACCGGATCATCGCCGCGGCCGACCCGGCGGCGCTCGCCGCTGCGCATCCGAGAGTGGCGGCGCTCTACGGCGAGTATCCGTTCGGCAGGCCTGGCCGGATCTGCGACGCCCTGCGTGCCGCCGGGTTCACCGACGTCGCCGAACAACGCCACGACGTCGTGCTCTCGGCGCCGACCGCGCAGGCGCTGATCGACTGGACCTGGTCCAACGGGTTGCGCGTGTACTGGGAACTGGTGCCCGAAGGACGGCGCGAAGAGGTGGCCGCGGAGGTGGCCGCCGAGCTGACCGCGCACGCCGGGGACGGGCCGGTGACCGCGGTTTATCCCGTCTGCCACTACCTCGGGCGGCTGCCCGTGACCGGAGGAGCGAAATGACCACGATGCCGTCATGGCGGAGCCTCGGCCCCGACCCCGGCGGGCCGATCGTGCTCGCGGTGGACTACGCGGCCACCGGCCGCCCGGAAGCCGCGTTCGGCGACCTCGCCGTGGGGCACCCGGTGTGGGAGACGGTGCAGCCGCCACTCGGCGTGGAGGGCGGCTTCGAGCTCGCCGACTACGTGGACGGGTGGGTCGCGGCGATTCCCGACCGGCCCGTCGAGGCCGTGCTCGGGTACTGCGCGGGCGCCGCGTTCGCCGGTGAGCTGGTCGCCCGGCTGGCCGAGCGCACCGGCCGGGCGGTGCCACTGCTGTTGTTCGATCCCGAGTCGCCGACACCGCTGACGATGTACTACCAGTACCGCAAGGTGGTGGAGAGCCTGGCGGGCGTGCTCGGCGCGGAGCGGACGGCGGCCGCCGTCGCGGACGGCGACCGGGCCATGGCCGAGGCCGAAGGCGTCGAGCAGGTGGGCGTCGCGCTCGTCCGGATCTTCCTCGGCGCCGCGCGGGCGGCGTGCGCCGAAGCGGGCTTGGAGGAGGAATACGTCGACGAGCTCACCGGCACCTACCGCTCGTTCGTCCGCTATCTCACCGCGGCCTCGCAGGCCGATCACCGGAAGCGCTGGGCGGGGGCGTACGTGTTCAGCTCGGCCACGCCGACCAGCGGCCTGAACCCGCTCGACCCCGCCGCACGGGCGGAACTCACCGACCGGGAACTGCGCTTCGACGTCGAGCACGCCGATCTGCTGCGCACAACGGCGGTCGCGGCCGCCGCCACCGAGGTGCTCGCGAAGGAGAGGGTGTCGCGGTGACCGGCATCGACGCGCTGAACGACACCGCCGGACAGGTGGTCGCGGACCTCGTGGCCGAACCCGGCGGAGGTCTGTATCCCTCGGTGTACGAGACGGGACGGCTGGTCTCGCTGGCGCCGTGGCTGGCCGGGCACGACCGGCGGATCGAGTTCCTTTCCTCCGCGCAGCAGCCGGACGGAGCGTGGAGCGGGCCGGGCACGGTCGCGCTGGTCCCGACGCTCAGCGCCGTGGAGGCATTGCTCGCCGAGGGCCGCACCGGCGATGTCGTCGAGCGGGGGCTCGCCGCCGCTACCCGGCTGCTGGCCGAGGTGGAGCGCGACGGCCTGCCGGAGACGCTGATCCCGTTCCTGATCGTGCCCGCACTGGTCGCGGACATCAACGCGCGCCTCGGCCACGAACGCCTCGCCCTGCCTGAGAACCTCGACCCGGCGGCGCTGACCGCCCTGCGCACCGATGGCTGGCGGAATCCGGTGTCGGCGTTCTACCTGGAGATCATCGGCCCCGCCGCGGTGGGCTCCACCGCGGTGACCCCGGTGAACGGCGTGATCGGCTGCTCGGCCGCGGCCACCGCGGCCTGGCTCGGCCCCGAAGCGCCCGCGCCGGACGGTCCCGGCGCCGCGTCCGCGGAGTTCCTGGTGCGCACTCAGTCTCTTTTGGACGGTCCGGTCGCCGGCCTGACCTCCATGACGTACTTCGAGCGGGCATGGTCCTACCGGGTGCTGGCCGCCGCGGGTGAGGACCCGGCGGTCATCGCGCCGCTGCTGGCCGGGCTGCCCGGCGACGTCGGCCGGACGGGCGCGCCCTCGGCGCCGGGCGCGGCGCCCGATTCCGAATCCGCCGCGCTGCTGCTGCTCGCCGAAGCCGACCGCACCGGCGAGCTGGCCGAGCCACAATGCTTGTGGGAGTACGACCGGGACACGCATTTCCTCACCACCGTGCCGGTCGGCGCGCCCTCGGTGATCAGCAACGCCCGTGTGCTCGAGGTGCTCGACCGGTACCGGCGGCAGGGCCCGCCGGACGCCGATCGCTACGCCGACGCCGTGGCGCGCGTCGCCCGCTACCTGGCGGACAACCAGCGTCCCGATGGTGGCTGGCACGACCGCTGGCACGTTTCCCCTTACTACGCCACGTTTTCCTGCGGAGCGGCGCTGTCGGCCGCGGGTATCGGTGAACCACTGGACCGGGCCGTGGCGATGGTGCGGGCGGGGCAGCGGGCGGACGGGTCGTGGGGTGTTCGCGGGGGCACGGCCGAGGAGACCGCGTATGCCGTGCTGCTGCTGGCCGCGGCGCCCGGAGACCACCAGGACGCGATCGCGGGCGGGGTCACCTACCTCGATCGCGCCGGCACAGAGGATCCGCACCCGGCGCTGTGGGTCGGCAAAGACCTCTACGCGCCGGTGAACCTGATCCGCGCCGCGGTGCTGGCGGCCACGAAGGCGGGCCGTCGGTGACCGGGAAGAGCGGCGCCTGCCCGTATCCGTTCCAGCAGGCGGAGAAGCTCGAAACCGACCCGCGGTCCGCCGCGTTGCGCCGCGAGGCCCCGGTCAGCCGGGTCACGCTGCCGTACGGCGGCGAAGGATGGCTGGTGGTCGGGCACCACGAGGTGAAGACCGTGCTGTCCGACCGCCGGTTCAGCCGGGCCGCGCTGGTCGGCGCCGACGTGCCGAGGGTGACCCCGCGGGTGCTGACGAAGACCACCATCCTGACCATGGATCCGCCGGAACACACGCGACTGCGGCGGCTGGTCGCCCCGGCGTTCAGCCCGCGCGGCATCGAGGCACTCCGGCCCCGCGCGGTGCGGCTGGCCGAAGGGCTGGTGGATCGCATGCTGGACGCCGGGTCGCCCGGCGACCTGGTGCGCGATCTCGCCAAGCCGTTGCCGAGCGCGCTGATGTCGGAGCTGCTCGGGCTGCCCGCCGCCGATGAGGAGAAGTTCTTCGGCTGGGCCGAAATCATGGTCAGCGGTGCCGGATTGGCGCCCGCCGAGATCCTCGCCACCATCGGCGAGCTGGACAGCTATCTGACCGGCCTGGTCGCCGAACGCCGCCGCGAACCGCGGGACGATCTGCTCAGCGTCCTGGTCGCCGCGCGCGACGAAGGCGACCGGCTCAGCGAGCAGGAGCTGGTCGGGATCAGCGTGACACTGCTGCTGGCCGGCCTGGAGACGACGACCAACCAGATCGGCAACTTCGCCTGGCACCTCCTCAGCCGTCCCGAGCGGTTGGCTTGGCTGCGCGAAGATCTCACCAGGCTGCCGGCCGCGGTCGAGGAGATGCTGCGGTTCACCCCGATCGCGACCAGCGCCGGATTCACCAGGGTGGCCACCGAGGACGTGCCGCTCGGCGGTGTCACCATCCGCGCCGGGGAGGCGGTGCTGGTCGACCTCGATTCGGCCAACCGCGACGAGGCGGTGTACGAAGACACCGACGAGCTACGGCTGGACCGGGTGGGGCAGCCGCATCTGGCCTTCGGGCACGGCCCGCATTTCTGCCTGGGCGCGCAGCTGGCCCGGATGGAACTCGTGGTGGCGCTGACCGCGCTGCTGGAGCGGGTACCCGGCCTTCGGCTGGCCGTCCGGCCCGACGAACTGCACTGGCACACCGATCGGGTCGTCCGCGGACTGCGGGAGCTGCCGGTGCGGTGGTGACGGCGTCGTTCACCACCGCACCGGCAAAGCCTTGAGCCCGTTGACCAAAGGCGAAGACTTGATCGGCAGCTCGTCCGCCGGGATCGCCACCCGCAAACCCGGCAACCGCTCGAAAAGGACCGTCAGAGCGACTTCGAGTTCCTGACGGGCCAGGTTCTGCCCGAGGCATTGGTGCACCCCGAACCCGAAGGCGACGTGCCTCCGGTGGCCGTCGCTCAGGTCGAGCCGGTCCGGGTCGGGATTCTCACGGTGGTCACGGTTGGCGACCGCGGTGGAGAAGATCAGCGCGTCCCCGGCCCGGATCCGGGCGCCGCCGACGTCGATGTCGGCGGTCGCCACCCGGTTGACGACCGTGTCGGTCACGGAGGTGTGCCGCACCAACGCTTCCACCGCCGCCTCCGGCGCGGCGCGGAGCGCGGCCAGCCGCTCCTCGTCACCGGCCAGCAACGAGGCACCGAGCGCGATGCTGCTCGACAGGGTCTCGTGTCCGGCCCCGAGCAGCAGCACCATCATGTTGACCAGCTGTGCCACGGTCATCCGGCCGGGCAGCACCTGCTCGGCCAGCAGCTGACTGATCAGATCCGGGCCGGGGTGATCGGTCTTCGCCGCGGTCAGTTCGGTGAGATAGCCGATCAGTTCCGTCGCGGCCCGCACCACTTCGGCCTGGTCGTCGGCGGTGATCATCGTGCGGGTGCGGCGCTGGAAGAACTCGTGATCGGTGTAGGGGACCCCGAGCATCTCGCAGATCACCATCGACGGCAGGGGCAGGCAGTAGGCGGCCACGAGATCGGCGGACCGGACACCGTCCGCCATCTCGTCGACGAGCGAGCCCGCCAGCCGCCGCAACGCCGGGCGCATCTCCCGCACGCGCCGGACGGTGAACCAGGAGGTCACCATCCGGCGGAAGCGGTGATGCTCCGGGTCGTCCATCCCGGCCAGTGTCCGCAGCGGCGTGCCCTCGGCGGGGGAGGGGAGCAGCGCGGGGAAACCCGGCCTTGTCCGGTCCGCCGAGACCCGCCGGTCGGCGAGCAGGTCACGGGTTTCGGCGAAACCCGTGACCAGCCAACCGGAATCGCCGTTGGGCAAGGTGACCCGGGAGACGGGCCGCCGGGCGTGCAGTTCGCGATACGCCGTCGGCGGACCGTACGGACAGGTCCTCGGCTGGGGCAGCCGCAGCGGCCCGTCGACGGGTTCGGTCATGCCTTCGACGCCACGGACTGTTCCGCCGCGTTGTCCGGAGCGGCCGGTGCCGGCGGCCGCCTGCGCTTGGCCAGCATCCCGCAGACCGCGCCGAGGAGCACGGCCGCGATCGGCAGGACCATCGCGCCGTGCATGGCCGCGACGTAACCGCCGGAGAACACCTCGTTCGCCGCCGCGGCGATCTGCTGGGCGACGGCCGGCGTGGTCCCGCTCGGGACCGGTACCGCGGTGCCCGCCTGCAGATCGGCGAAGTCCAGGCCGCTGCCGGTGGCGCGCCGCACTCCGTCGACGAACTCCCCGCGAACCTCGGGGGGCAGCGTCGCGGCCACCGACTCGGCGCGCGTCACCAGGTTGCCGACGAGCTGGTTCTGCAGCAGCACACCGAAACCGGCGGTGCCGAGCACCGCGCCGATCTGCCTCGTCGCGTTCAGCACGCCGGCCGCCGAGCCCGCCATCATCGGCTGGACGTCGTACATGGCCACGGTGGTCAGTGGCGCGAAGGTCGCGCCGAGCCCCAGCCCCATCACGATCATCGCGGGCAGCAGTGTCCACACCGTACTGTCCACAGTAGACGTCAGGGAGAAGATCAGCAGGCCGAGCCCGAACAGCAGCAGGCCGGTGACCACGATCGGCTTGCCGCCCACCTTGTCACTGAGCCGTCCCGCGTACGGGCCGAGCACCACGGAGATCGCCGACATCGGCAGGCTGATCATGCCCGCGGCCAGCGCCGAGAAGCCCAGCACCGACTGCGCGTAGAGCTGGAAGCCGATCGCCATGCTCATGATGCCGACCGACAAGCCGATGGCACTGGCGTTCATCAGGCTGAAGTTGCGGTTGACCAGCAGCGCGAACGGCACCATGGGCGTACGCGTGCCGGGCCTGCGCTGGCTGAAGCCGAACGCGATCAGCAGTACCACGCCCAGTACGAGCAGCAGCGGGATGCTCACGAACGACCAGACCGTCCCCCAGTTGTAGCGCTGCCCCTCCTGCAGGCCGAACGCCAGGCACGACAGTCCGAGGATCACCAGTATCGCGCCGGGCACGTCGAAGCTGCCGGTCCGCGGCGGCTTGGCCCCCGCCGGGATGATCATCGGCGCGAACACCAGGATCAGGATGCCCAGCGGCACGTTGATGGTGAAGATCCAGCGCCAGTCGAGCGCGCCGACGAGCAAACCGCCCAGCGGCGGCCCGGTGATGGTGGCGACGCCGGCCACCGCGCCCCAGACGCCCAGCGCGGCGCCGCGCCGCTCCGGCGGGAAGACGCCCATGATGATCGACATCGTCTGGGGGATCAGCAAAGCGGCGCCGAGGCCTTGCAGCGTGCGGGCCGCGATGAGCTGGCCGGGGTCCTGCGCCAGCGCGCACAACAGGGACGCCACCGTGAACACCCCGACGCCTGCCAGGTAGACGCCGCGTTTCCCGAACAGGTCGCCGAGCCTGCCGCCGGTGATCAGGAAGACCGCCAGCACCAGGACATAGGAATTGCTGACCCAGAGCACCTCGTTGTAGGAGGTGCCCAGCCGCTCGACGATGTTCGGAATCGCGACGCCGACGACCGTCGTGTCGAGCAAGGTCATGAAGAACCCGAGACAGAGGGCCACCAATACGGCCCAGGGATTCCCCCGCAGTTTACTCATCCGTCCGCTTTCTCTTCGGTTGTTCGTTCGCCGGACCGCCAGTCCAGGCGTCCTTCATGGATGTCCTCGACGATCGCGCGCGTCAGGTCCAGGTCGGCGCGAAGATGTGCTTGCAGATGCCGGATCTCGACGATGTCGATCGCCGCCACGCCCCGTTTGACGAGCGCGTCGCTCCCGGTCGTCGCCGACGCCAGCGACGCCTCCAGCAGCACGGCCCGCTGCTCCAGCTGCGCGACCGCGTCCTCCTTGGAGAGCAACGACATGAAGGCGAGCGCGGCGCAGTACGTCGGATACTCCGGCTGGAGTGTGGAAAGCAGCTCCCGTAGCCGTTCGAGGGCGACTTCACGCCCTTCGTCGGTGATCGCGTAGACCGTCCGTTCCGGCCGCTTGCCCTCGCGGGTGGTCTCCACCATTTCGATCAGCGCGGCCTTCGTGAGCACGTCGAACGTGTGATAGAGCGCGCCGTGGGTCACTTTGATCAAGTGATCGAGTCCTTGTTCTCGCAGGCGCTGCCGGACTTCGTACGGGTGCTGGGGTTGCTGGCTGAGCAGCCGGAGCACGGCCAGCCCGAGGATGGTGAGGGTTCGCATAGACACTTCTCCGATCGAGTCCGATCAGTATAGTCCAAAAAGACTATTTGGCGTCGGGGAGGTCGGTACCGGGGCGCAGAGGGTGGCGGTAAGGGCACGTTAGGGGTGCCTCGCCGCTGGCAGCCGCTGTTAGCGTCGAGCCGTTCTCTGGGGCTCTGAGCTGTGCAAACGCGCTGGGGACGAGCACGCAACTCGCAGGTTGAGGAAGGTGGTTCCTGACTGTGTCGGCACTCCAAGGGCGTCCCGCCGAACCGGCGTTGCGACTGGACGACTCGCTGTCCCAGCGGCCGCACGAGCTGTACCGGAGCCTGCACGAAACGGGCGCCGGGGTGCAGCGCGTGATCATGCCGCCCGGCGCGGGGCCGTGGAGCGGACTGCCGGTCTGGCTGGTCACCGGCTACCGCGAGGCGCGAGCCGCGCTCGCCGACCCGCGGCTGAGCAACGACCTGCAGCGCACCGCCCGCTTCTTCGGCGGGGGAGGGGGGAACAGCCGGGGCGCGTTCTCCGTCGCGTTGTCCCGCAACCTGTTGCACGCCGACCCGCCCGATCACACCCGGCTGCGCAAGCTGGTCAACAAGGCGTTCACCTCGCGCGCGGTGCAGCGGCTGGAACCCCGGATCGAACAGATCACCGCGGACCTGCTCGACCGGCTGGACGGCGTCGACGAGACGGATCTGCTCGTCTCCTACGCCTCGCCCCTGCCGATCATCGTCATCTGCGAGTTGCTGGGCATCCCGGCCACGGACGAGGACGCCATCCGGTCGTGGACGAAGGGCCTCGTCTCCGGTGCCTCACCCGCCGAGATGGCCACCGCCTCGGAGGAGATCGGCGCCTACCTGACCGACCTGGTCGCGAGGAAGCGCGCGAATCCCTCCGACGATCTGCTCTCCGAGCTCATCCGGGCCAACGAGAACGGCGACCAGCTCGCCGACCCGGAACTGGTGCCGATCACCTTCGTGCTGCTCATCGCGGGGCACGAGACGACGATCAACCTGATCGGCAACGGCGTGTACGCCCTGCTGCGTGATCGCCCCCAGCTGGAGCGGCTTCGCGCCGACAGCTCGCTGCTCCCGCGGGCCGTCGACGAGTTGCTGCGGCACGAAAGTCCCAGCAGCCACGGCACCTTCCGGACGACCACGGCGGATCTCCCGCTGGGCGACGTGGTGATCCCGGCGGACGAGCTGGTCCTCATCTCCCTGATCGCCGCCAACCGCGATCCGGCCCAGTTCGACCGGCCCGACGTCCTCGACTGGTCCCGGCCGCAGACCTCCAACCTCGCCTTCGGGCACGGCATCCACCATTGCGTCGGCGCGCCGCTGGCCAGGATGGAAGGGCGTATCGCGCTCGGCAGGCTGCTGGAGCGCTTCCCCGACATCGCGCTGGCCGTCGACGAGAAAGACCTGGCGTGGAACCGAAGCACCCTTATCCACGGACTCCGGTCGTTGCCGGTCCGGCTGAGCGGAAAGGCCGAGCAGTGATCACCAAGGCGGGTTCGATCGGAATTCCGGTCACCGACCAGGAAGTGGCCGTCGAGTTCTTCGTCGGCGTCCTCGGTTTCGAGAAGCGGGTGGACGTCCCCACCGAGCGGGGACGGTGGATCGAGGTCGCTCCGCCGGGCGCGGAAACCGTGCTGACGCCCTACACCTGGCTGGATCACCACGACGATCAGGTGGGCGTCTTCACGCGCGTCGTCCTGGAATGCCAGGACCTGATCGGCCTGCACAAGGAACTGGTGGCCAAGGGCGTCGAGTTCGAACTGGAGCCGACCGAGTCGGCGGGCGGCCGGTTCGCGCATTTCAAGGATCCGTTCGGCAATTTGTTCGTGCTGGCCGAGCTCTGAGCGTCTCGTCAACCCACCGCGAAGGAACCCGCGTGATGCGATCGGCCACCCGCAAGGAAGAGGCACTCTGGCTGCTCGAACGGCTGGTGCCGGGCAGCGGGGTCAACAACCTGCACCTGGCCTTCCGGGTGTCCGGCGAGCTGGACCTCGTCCTGCTCGACCGGGCGCTGTCGGTGCTGGTGCGCAGGCATCCGGCGCTGCGGACCGTTTTCCGCGCGGGTGAGACCGGGCTGTCGAAGGAGATCCGCGAGGATCTTCCGGTCGCCTTCGAAGACCGGGAATGCCCGGCGGACGAGGTGGAGGCGCGTCTCGCGGCGTTCGTCGCCGAGCCTTTCGACCTCGACGGCGGTGCCTTGGTACGCGCGCTGCGGCTGCGGTGCGCGGGCGAGGACGTGTGCTGCGTCGTCGTGCACCACCTGAACTTCGACACGGTGTCCGCGGCGGTGCTGTACGAGGAATTCGTCGCGGTCTACAACGCTTTCGCCGCCGGCGAGGCCGTGCCGTCGGAGCTGGAGGGCACCGCGGTGACCCTCGACGAGACGGAGCCGAAGCCGGAGAGCCTGGCCTTCTGGCGCGAGCAGCTGCGCGAGGTCCGGCCCGATGAGCTCGAGCTGTCCTGCGGCAAACCGGACGTGGCCGAACCGAACCTGGCGGGCGCGCAGGTGACGTGGCAGTTCGCCCCGGAGACCGTCCGAGTGGTGCGGGAGCTCCAGAAAGCGTTGCGGGCGCCGGAAGCCGTGGTGCTGCTGGCCGCGTATTACCTGCTGCTCCACGCGCACGGCGCCGGTCCCGACCTCATCGTGGGCTCGCCGATGAACGTCCGAGGGCGGGAGACCGCCAGGGCGGTCGGCTATCACGTCAACGTGACGCCGCTGCGGCTGCGGGTCGACCCGGCGGAGGACTTCCGCGCCCTGGTCCGGCGGGTCAGGGGAGTGTTCTTCGGCGCGCTCACCCATCTGGACGTCCCGGTGGACAACCTGCTCGCCGAGATCCCGCGGACGGGTTCGTCGTGGCGGCACACCGTGTTCCGGCACGTGTTCAACTACATCCCCGAGACCGGCACGCCGTCGTTCCGGCTGGGCGGCCTGCCCGCCGAGCCGCTCGCGGCCGAGCCGGGTTTCAGCAAGTTCGATCTGGAGTTCTTCCTGTTGCCGACCGCGGACGGCATCCGGGTGCGCGCCGCGTACTACACCGAGGTGCTCCGCCAGGCGGACGTGCAGGCGTTCGTACGGCGCTATGAAGCGTTGCTGTTGTCGCTGGCGGAGGATCTCGATCGCCCGGTCGGTGACGCCCGTGTGTTCAGCGCCGAGGACGACGCGGTCATCGGGAAGGCCAATCGCACCGGCAAACCGGTCGCGTGGCCGTCGGTGGTGTCGGCCGTCGCCGCGGTCGTCGAAGCGACACCGGAGGCGGTGGCGGTCGAGGACGGCGACCGCGAGGTGACCTACCGGCAGCTGTGGGACACCGCGTCCGCGACGTGCGAACGGTTGCGCGACGCCGGCGTCGGTCCCGGTGAGGTCGTCGCACTGGTCGCGCCGCGGAGCGCGGAACTCGCGGCGGCCGCGCTCGGCGTCTGGCTGGCGGGCGCCACCTATCTGCCGCTCGATCCGGACCACCCAGAACAGCGCATCGCCTACCAGCTGGCGGATTCCGGCGCCAAGGTCGCGCTGGCCGAGACGGCGATCCCGGAAGGGTCAAGCTGCCGAGCGCTCGCGTTGACCCCGGTCGGCTCGGTCCCGTCGTCCCGGATCCCGCTCCCCGCCACCGACGCGCCGGCCTACCTCATCTACACGTCCGGCTCCACCGGGCGTCCTAAAGGGACAGTCGTCGGGCACCCGGCGCTGGCCAACCTGATCAGCCATTTCGCCGACGAACTCGGCCACCGCGGCCAAGCCGGAACGCTCTGGCTGACCACGTTCTCCTTCGACATCTCGGCCCTCGAACTGTTCTTGCCGCTGGCCACCGGCGGACGGCTCGTCGTCGCGCCGGACGAAGCCCGCGTCGACGGCGGTGTGCTGAAGGAACTGTTGGGCCGCCACGAAGTTTCGACACTGCAGGCGACACCGACCACCTGGCGCCTGGTCGTCGACGACGTGTCCGGGAAGCTGGCTGGTCGGACCGTGCTGTGCGGCGGTGAACCGCTGCCGGCGTCGCTGGCGCGGCGGCTGGTGGACACCGGGTGCGAGCTGTGGAACGTCTATGGCCCAACGGAAACGACGATCTGGTCCACCGCGGGCCGGGTGCATGACGGCCGGATCACCGCGGGGAGCCCGATCGGGAACACGACGGTGTTCCTGACCGACCCGAGCGGCCGGGAACTACCCGTCGGCGTGACCGGCGAATTGTGCATCGCGGGCACGGGGCTGGCCGAGGGTTATCACGACCGGCCGGAACTGACCGATGCGCGATTCGCAGTGCATCCCCGCCACGGCCGCTTCTACCGGACCGGGGATCTGGCCCGCTGGCTGGAGGACGGCACCCTGGAGCTGCTCGGCCGGGCCGACCGCCAGGTCAAGCTGCGGGGCAACAGGATCGAGCTGGCCGAAGTCGAGTCGGTGCTGCTCGCCCACGACGAGGTCGCGGGCGCGGCGGTGGTCGTGTCCGGCGACGTACTGGTCGCCTACGTCGAGGCGGGAACGGAACCCGGCCTGGTGGACCGGCTCTGGGCACACGCGAGCGCCCTGCTGCCGAAATCCGCGGTGCCGCAGGAGTTCGTCGTGGTCGACCGGATCCCGCTCACCGGCAACGACAAGGTGGACTACCCCGAACTCGTGCGGCGGGCAACGGACCGAGCCGTGGAGCGCGCCACCACGCCTGACGAAGAGCAGGAACTCGACCCGTTGACCGCCGACGTGGTCGAACTTTTCCGGGAGCTACTCGACCGCGGTGACATCGGGCCCGGCACGAACTTCTTCGCGCACGGTGGCCACTCGCTGCTGGCGGCCAAGCTGGCCCAGCAGGTCAAGAACCTGACCGGTGTGCGGGTCCGCCTCACCGACGTCTTCGCCCACCCGACCCCGGCGGCACTCGCGGACTTCGTGCGAGCCGATTAGGCGCTGTCCGGTTTGTCTGCGACTCCTTTAAGGTCCACAAAGGACGCGTGCTGGCGGTCTGAGGTCCGTTTCATGTATGTCGCTCCTGCGTACGTCTTCATGTACTTCGGCAAGGCGCGACTCGCGTGCTTGGGGACGTAACTCGCGTGTCTGGAGGCCGCACTCTCGAGTGCGGAGTCTGAACACGCGAGTTACGTCTACGAACACGCGAGATCCGGGTCCGAGCACGCGAGTGCGGTGTCGCGTCACCCCAGCCCACCGTTGTGGACGGGTGGGGTCGTGCAGCCGGAGCGACACCCGGGTACGGAGACCGCCAACAGGCCTTGCAGGACACCGCCTCGATCGTCAGTCGAGACCTTCGACGATGCGGAAGTCGCGCTCGAAGCCGTTGGGGAGTGCGGCCAGCGCCTCTTGGTAGGCCGCGCTTTCGTAGGCGGCGACCGCCCGTTCGAAGCTGTCGAACTCGATCAGGACGACGCGCTCGGCGATACCGGCTTCGTGGGCGACGACCCGGCCGCCGCCACGGGCGAACGTCCGCCCGCCTGCGGCTTTGACGGCCAGACCGGCCAGTTTGTTATAGGCGTCAAGCCTTCCAGGGTCTGTGATGGCGGGGTAGACGCTGACCCAGTAGCCCTTGGGCATCGAACCTCCAGTGGTGTATCTCGACTTACGGGTTGGTCGCGGGTGAGCGTCGCCGGGCGAGGGCGAGGCTTGTCACTGTCGTGATCGCCATGGCGCCGACGCCGACCAGCGCCGCGGTGGTGTAGGCGCTGTCGTCGGGGAAGAGATGGCCGGGGCCTGTGCCCGCGGCGAGGATCAGGCCGCCGATGGCGCTGCCCAGGGCGTACCCGACGCTGCGGACGACGTAGTTGAAGCTCATGGCGCTCGACGTCTCGCTCTGCGGGGTGACGGCCAGGATCACGCCGGGCATGGCGGCCGAGAAGCTGCCGACGCCGAAGCCCAGCACGCCCATGGCCGCGAGCAGTTCGGCCAGGTTGGACCGGGCGGTGGCGAACAGGACGAACCCGCCGCCGACGATGGCGGCGCTGCCTGCCAGGAGCAGTGGGCCGTTGATCCGTTCGCGGACCCGCGGCGTGAGCTTGCCGGCGACGAATCCCAGCACGGAGAACGGGATGAGGACGAGCCCCGCGACGAAGGTGGTCAGTCCGAAGCCGTAGCCCGCGTTGTGCGGCGTCTGCGCGTAGCGGGTGATGAGCGTGAGCAGGAGGTACATGCCGATCCCGCCGACGAACATGGCGATGTTCGCCCCGGCTACCGCCGGGTGCCGTACCGCCCGGACGTCGACCAGGGGCGTCTTGCTTCGCAGTTCGGAAACGGTCCAGACGCACAGCAGGAGCACGGCGGCGACGGCCAGGGCCACCGCCACGGCGAGTTGCCGGCTCCACAGGCTCCTCTCGCCGGCCAGGAACAGGACGAGGAGCAGTCCGCCCGCCAGAACGAGCGCTCCGGGCACGTTCACGCGAGCGGCGCGGCCTTCGGGAGCCGCGGGCATGGAGCGCCACGCGGTCACGAAGGCGATGGCGGTGACGAGCAGGCCGAGGCCGTAGGCGGCCCGCGGCCCGCCGAACTCGGCGAGCAGCGCGGCCAGCGGGTAGCCGACGCCGGCTCCGATGATGGACACCACCGAGATCAGGGCGATCGTGGCCGCGCCGCGCTTCTCGGGGAGATGGTCGCGGGCCACGCCCATCATCAGCGCCGTGAGGCCGAGCCCGACGCCTTGAGCCGCTCTGCCCACGAGCAGCCAGGCGAACGGCAGCGGCAGCACGGTGAGCGCACTGCCGACGACGACGATCGCCAGCGTGGCGAGAATCGTGGCCCGCCGGTGCGGACCGGCTCCGAGCCTGCCGAGGACGGGGGTGGCGACGGCGCCGCTGAGCAGGGCGATGGTCAGCGTCCACTGCGCGCTGTCGAGGGAGACGTGGAACGTGGTCGCCACGCTGGTGATGAGCGGCGTCCCGAGGCTGGCGACCGCCGCGACGACCAGGGCGATGAACATCAGGGCGGGGACCAGCAGCCGTGCCTCGGAACGGATCTGGGCGGTGCTCATGGGGTGTGGCTTTCGAGCTCCGCCAGACGCAGCAGCGCCGGAAGGGCCGCCGCCAGGGCCTCGACCTCGTCATCGGTGAGCTCGTCGATCAACCGCGTGTACGCGTCGACGCCCGCCTGGCGTCGCGCCCGGACGTACGACGCGCCGGCCTCGGTCAGGCTCACCAGCGTGACCCGCTTGTCGGACGGATCGCCCTTCCGCTCGACCAGCCCGGATTCCTCCATCACCCGGACCAGGACGGTCATCGCGGGCTGGGTGACGCCCTCGGCCGCCGCCAGATCGGTGATCCGTCGCGGGCCGGTCTTGTCCAGCGTGGCCAAGGTGGCGGCGGACGTCAGGCTCATGTCGCGGGGAAGGCGTCTCACGGCCCTGGTGGCCAGACCGTAGAGGGCTGACCCGATGGCGGCGGTTCGGCGTCTCACCGCTAAAGCATAGCAGCTTTATATTAATCCTTTATGCATCTCTCGATCGAGCCGTGACCGGAACAGCGTCGTCCATTGTGGATTCCGTGGCGTTGGACGGGAGCAGGCGGAACAGGGCCATCGCGCTGACCATGCTGACGCCGCAGATCGCGGCCAGGTACCAGGTGATGCCGGTGGTCGAGCCGGTGGCGTTGAGCACCGCGGTGGCGATCATCGGGGCGAGCCCGCCGCCGAGGATCGCGCCGCCCTGCAGCAGCAGCGACATACCGGAGAACCGGACGTTGACCGGGAAGGTGTCCGCGATGATCGCGCCCTGCACGCAATGGGTGATCGGGACGACCAGGCCCATACCCGCCAGCGCGAGCATCGCGAGACCGGTGTTCCCGGTGTTCAGCAACGGGAAGAAGGCGAGGCACCACAGCAGGAGCGCGGCCGACCCGGCGACGAACATGGTGCGCCTGCCGTGGCGGTCGGCGATCCGGGTCCAGGGCGGGATGGTGGCGAACCACAGCACCGCCGATCCGGTCACCGAGAGGATCAGGAACTGCCGGTCGTAGTGGAGGCTCTGCGTCCCGTAGGACAGGGTGAAGACCATGAACACGTAGGCGACCGCCGAGTTCGCCACGCCGACCAGCAGGGTCAGCGCGAGCCTGCCGAAGCCGACCTTGAGCGCCGCGCCGAGCGGGAACCGGACCACCTTGTCGTCTTGGGCCACCTTGGTGAACGACGGCGATTCGGTGATCCGCAGCCGGATCATCAGGCCGATCGCGACCAGCACGAAGCTCAGGAGGAACGGGATCCGCCAGCCCCACGAGGTGAACGCGTCGGCGGGCATCACCGCGCTGCTGCCGAGGAACAGCAGATTCGCCAGTACGAGTCCGGCGGGTGTGCCCATCTGCGGGAACCCGGCGTACCGGTTCCGCTGACCGGCGGGCGCGTGTTCCATCGACATCAGGGTCGCGCCCGCGCCTTCGCCGCCGAGCCCGATGCCCTGCACGATCCGCATCGCGACCAGCAGGATCGGCGCCCAGATACCGATCGCCTGGTAGTTCGGGATCAACCCGATCAACGTGGAGCCGATGCCCATCAGCATCAGCGAGATCACCAGCGTGGACTTGCGGCCGATCCGGTCGCCGAAGTGGCCGAACACCAGGCCGCCGAGCGGGCGGGCGATGAAGCCGACGGCGAAGGTGCTGAAGGCGGCGAGGGTGCCGACCGTGGGGCTGAGCGAGGGGAAGAACTGCTTGTTGAAGATCAGCGCGGACGCGGTGCCGTAGAGGAAGAAGTCGTACCACTCCAGGGTGGTTCCGGCGAGGGTGGCGGCGGCGATCTTGCGGGGCGCGGGTGCGTTCATCTGCGATAACCCCATCGAGTCAGGCGGCAGCCGAGCGCGGCTGCCGGCGATTGGGCAGAAGCCTGACACCGTGAGGCATAGGCCACAAATGCCGAATCCTCGGTCTGTCATGCCTAGATGGGTATATCTCGGCGTGCCTGATCGGACGACACGCGTGACTGGATGGACGGCACGCGTGATCAGGCGGACGACGCGGTATGTCCGAGCGGGCATAGCTGGGACGTGGATACGCATTTGTCCCGCATGGCTCAGCGGGCCACAGTGGACGGCATGACGCAGTCAGTGCGGTGGATCCGCAACTTCGTGGACGGTGAGTTCGCCGAACCGGACGGGCCGGGGTTCCCGGCGGTCGATCCGGCGACCGGCGCGGAGTTCGCCCGGGTGCACGAGGCGGACCGTGAGCTGGTGCACCGCGCGGTGACCGGCGCTCGCGCCGCGTTGCACAACGGCTGGGCGGACACTCCGGTGCGGGAGCGGACGGCGTTGCTGCGCCGGGCGGCCGACCGGATCGAGGCCCGCTTCGAGGAGTTCGTCGCGGCCGAGGTCGCGGACACCGGAAAGCCGGTCACGCAGGCCCGGGAACTGGACGTGGCCCGCGCGGTGGCGAACTTCCGCACGTTCGCCGACGTCATCGCGGCCGCCGGTCAGGAATCGTTCGTCACCGATCTGCCCGGTGGGGCGCAGGCGCTGAACTACGCGGTGCGCAAACCGCTCGGCGTGGTCGCGGTGATCGTGCCGTGGAACCTGCCGCTGCTCTTGCTGACCTGGAAGGTCGCGCCAGCGCTCGGCTGCGGCAACGCGGTCGTCGTCAAGCCGAGCGACCAGACTCCGTCCACCGCGACCCTGCTGGCCGAGGTGCTGGCCGAAGCCGGCTTGCCTGCAGGCGCCTACAACGTGGTGCACGGCTTCGGCGGCGACTCGGCCGGGCAGTACCTGACCGAGCATCCCGGCATCGACGGGGTGACGTTCACCGGCTCGTCCGCCACCGGAACCCAGGTGATGCGCACGGTCGCGCCCCGCGTCCGGCCGGTGTCGTTCGAGCTCGGCGGGAAGAACGCCGCCCTCGTGTTCGAGGACGCCGATCTCGACGAGACGCTGGCCGGGCTGACCCGGTCGGTGTTCGCGAACACCGGGCAGGTGTGCCTGTGCACCGAGCGGGTGTACGTGCAGCGCTCGGTGTTCGACGACGTGGCCGCCGGGCTGATGGACCGGGCACGCGGGCTGCGGCTCGGCGACCCGTCGGCGGAGCGGACGACCACCGGCCCGCTGATCTCGCCGGAGCACCGGCGCAAGGTGCTGGACTACCTCGCGCTGGCCGAGCAGGCCGGCGTCAAAACCCTGATCGGTGGCGGAATCCCCGAGCTCGGGCCGGAACTCGACGGCGGTTCCTGGCTGGAACCGACCCTCTGGACCGGCTTGACCAACAAGGACCGGCCGGTGCGGGAGGAGATCTTCGGCCCGGTGGCCGCGCTGATCCCGTTCGATACCGAGGACGAGGCGATCGCGCTGGCCAACGACACCGAATACGGGCTGGCGTCCTCGGTGTGGACCCAGGACCTGCGCCGGGGACACCGGGTCGCGCAGGCCATGCACGTCGGCATGTCCTGGGTGAACACCTGGTTCCTGCGCGATCTGCGCTCGCCGTTCGGCGGGATGGGGCTTTCCGGGATCGGCAGGGAGGGCGGCGCGTCTTCGCTGCACTTCTACACCGAGCCGACGAATGTGTGCGTGCGGCTGTGAACGCGTCGATCGAAGCGGCCGCCGCGCGGCTCACGACCGCGGCAAGCACCGCGACGCCGTGCCCGCCGGTGCGGGAATTCCTTGGCGCGCAAGATGTCGACGCGGCCTACGCGGTGCAACGCAGGCTGCGTGACGACCGGGTCGAGGCGGGCGCCAGGGTGGCCGGGGCGAAGATCGGGCTGACCGCGCCCTCGGTGCAGCGGCAGTTCGGCGTGTACCAGCCGGACTTCGGCGTGCTGTTCGACGACATGCTGTACGCCCACACCGAACCCGTTCCGTATCGGCGGTTTCTGCAACCGCGTGCCGAGGGCGAGATCGCGTTCGTACTCGGCCGCGATCTGGATGTGCCGGGAGCTTCGGTCGCGGACGTGCTTCGGGCGACCGAGTTCGTGCTGCCCGCGATCGAGATCGTGGACTCCCGGATCGATGCCTGGGATCTGTCCATTGTGGACACGGTCGCGGACAACGCGTCCAGCGGCGCGGTGGTGCTGGGATGCACCCCGGTCTCGTTGACCGGCCGGGATCTCGCCGCGACCGGGATGACGCTGGAGCTGGACGGTGAGCCGGTGTCGTTCGGCGCGGGCCACGCCTGTCTCGGCTCGCCGGTGGTCGCGGTCGCCTGGCTGGCTCGCGAGCTGGCCGCCCGCGAGCAGCCGTTGCGCGCGGGCGACGTGGTGATGTCCGGGGCGCTCGGCCCGATGGTGCCGGTCACCGGCGCGGGCCGGTTCCGGCTGCGGCTGGACGGGCTCGGCGAGGTCGACGCGGTGATCGAGGAGGAAACTCAGTGACAGTAACGGTTCCGGTCGCCGTCATCGGCTCCGGCAATATCGGCACCGATCTGATGATCAAGGTGCTGCGGTTGTCGAAGACGCTGCGGATGGCCGCGATGGCGGGTATCGACCCGGCGTCGGACGGGCTGGCCAGGGCCGCCAGGCTGAAGGTGGCGACCACCCACGGCGGCATCGACGGCCTCGCCGCGTTGCCGGAGTTCGCCGACGTGCGGGTGCTCTTCGACGCGACGTCGGCCGGCGCGCACCGGCGGCACGCCGAGGTGGCCGAGGCACACGGCAAGCTGATGATCGACCTGACCCCGGCCGCGCTCGGCCCGTTCGTGGTGCCGCCGGTGAACCTCGACGAGCATCTCGCCGCGCCGAACGTGAACATGGTGACCTGCGGCGGACAGGCCACGATCCCGATGGTGGCGGCGGTTTCCTCGGTCGCCCCGGTCGCGTACGCGGAGATCGTCGCGTCGATCTCGTCCCGTTCGGCGGGGCCTGGGACCAGGGCGAACATCGACGAGTTCACCGAGACCACCGCCGCCGCGATCCGCGAGGTCGGCGGCGCCGCACTGGGCAAGGCGATCATCGTGCTGAACCCGGCCGACCCGCCGATCGTCATGCGGGACACGGTGTACTGCCTCGTCGAGGGGGAACCGGACCGGGAGAAGATCGCGACGTCGATCCGGCTGATGGCCGAGCGGGTGCGCGAATACGTGCCCGGCTACACCCTGAAACAGGAAGTGCAGTTCGACCAGGTGTGCCGTCAGTGGGTGCCCGAGCTCGGCCGGGAGATCTCCGGGCTCAAGGTCTCGGTGTTCCTCGAAGTGCTCGGCGCGGCCCACTATCTCCCGGACTACGCGGGGAATCTCGACATCATGACGTCGGCGGCGCTGCGCACGGCCGAGCGGATCGCCGAACTGAGGGGGTGGCTCGGATGAAGGTCTACCTCCAGGACGTGACCTTGCGCGACGGTATGCACGCGATGGGGCACGCGTACACAGTGGACCAGGTCCGGCGGATCGTGTCCGCTGTGGACAAAGCAGGCGTGGCGGCGATCGAGGTCGCGCACGGTGACGGCCTCGGTGGGTCCAGCGCGACCTACGGATTCGGCGCGCACACCGACGAGGAGTGGATCACCGCGGCCGCCGAGGTGATCGAGAACGCCACGCTGACCACGTTGCTGCTGCCCGGTATCGGCACCATCGGACAGCTGCGCCGCGCCTACGACCTCGGGGTGCGCAGCGTGCGGATCGCCACTCACTGCACCGAGGCCGACGTGGCCGCGCAGCACATCGCCTGGGCTCGCGAACAGGGCATGGACGTGTCCGGATTCCTGATGATGAGCCACCTTTCCCCGCCCGCGGCGCTCGCCGAACAGGCCAGGCTGATGGAGTCCTACGGCGCGCACTGTGTGTACGTCACCGATTCCGGTGGGCGGTTGACGATGAACGGGGTCGCCGAACGGATCGACGCGTACCGGCAGGTGCTCGGCGAGCACACCGAGATCGGCGTCCACGCGCACGAAAACCTTTCCCTTTCGGTGGCGAACAGCGTGACCGCCGTCGAGCACGGCGCCTACCGGGTGGACGTCGCGCTGGCCGGACAGGGCGCGGGGGCGGGCAACTGCCCGGCCGAGCCGTTCGTCGCGGTCGCCGACCTGCTCGGCTGGGAGCACGGCGCGGACCTGTTCGCGCTGCAGGACGCGGCGGACGATCTGGTCCGTCCGCTGCGGGAGCGGCCGGTCCAGGTGGACCGGGAGACGCTGACCCTCGGTTACGCCGGGGTGTACTCGAGTTTCCTGCTGCACGCCGAACGCGCGGCCGCCCGGTACGGACTGGACACCCGGCGGATTCTCACCGAGGTCGGCAAGCGCAAGCTGGTCGGCGGGCAGGAGGACATGATCGTGGACATCGCACTCGACCTGGTACGGAGCGGCACATGATGGCCACCGCG
Source organism: Amycolatopsis sp. NPDC102389 (assembly GCF_044765885.1). Classification (NCBI taxonomy): domain Bacteria; kingdom Bacillati; phylum Actinomycetota; class Actinomycetes; order Pseudonocardiales; family Pseudonocardiaceae; genus Amycolatopsis; species Amycolatopsis sp. NPDC102389. Next base: position 14,769 of record NZ_JBIWKX010000026.1, on the reverse strand, counting down.
GAGATCTCGGCGCTCGCCGATCGGCTGGACACCGCGCAGACGTCGCGTGTGGACACTCCGAGCCTCGCCGACGATCACGAGTTCGGCATCGCCGACGCGTACGCGATCCAGGCGGCGCTGGTGGCCCGCCGGGAGGCGCGTGGCGAGCGGGTGCTCGGGGTCAAGCTGGGCCTGACCAGCAAGGCGAAGATGGCGCAGATGGGCGTGTCCGAGGTGATCGCCGGCAGGCTCACCGACGCGATGCGGGTCGCCGACGGCGGCGAGGTCTCGCTGGCGGGCTTCATCCATCCGAAGGTGGAGCCGGAGATCGCGTACCGGCTGGCCCGCGACGTCGACCTCGCCGACCCCGCCTTCGACGTCGAGTCCGCTGTGAACGCGATGGCCCCGGCGATCGAGATCATCGACTCGCGGTACCGGGATTTCCGGTTCACCCACACCGATGTCGTCGCGGACAACACTTCGGCCGCCGGATACGTGCTCGGCCCGTGGCGCGCGTTCGGTGAGGTGGCGAACCGGGCGGTGCGGCTGCGGTCGGGGGGCCGCGAGGTGATCGGCTCGACGGCGGCGATCCTCGGCGATCCGGTGCGCGCGCTGCACGCGCTGGTCGAGCTGTGCCGGAAACGGGACATCCCGTTGCGGGCCGGGCAAGTGGTGCTGGCCGGGGCGGCGACCGAGGCGGTGCCGTTCGCGCCCGGTGTCGCCGAGGCGGACATCGCCGGGCTCGGCCGGGTCTCGGTGCGGGGGCTGGCATGAGCGGGCGGGTGATCTCCGGACTGGCCAAGCCGAGGGGCCGGTTCCCGCACGTGAAGGTCGCGGGAGACCTGGTCTTCGTGTCCGGCACCAGCTCCCGGCGCCCGGACAACACGTTCGCCGGCGTCGAGGTGGACGAACTCGGCACCACGAACCTGGACATCCGCGCGCAGACCCGCGCGGTGATCGAGAACATCCGCGGCATCCTGCGCGAGGTCGGCGCCGACCTCGCCGACATCACGCAGATCACCACCTTTCTGGTTTCGATGAACGATTTCGGCGGCTACAACGAGATCTACGGCGAATACTTCGACGAAACCGGCCCGGCCCGCACCACGGTCGCGGTGCATCAGCTGCCGCATCCGCATCTGCTGATCGAGATCCAGGCGATCGCTCATCTGCCGAAAGACACGGAGGTCCCACGATGACCGGCATTCCCGAAGTGATCAATTTCCGGGCCTGGATCGCCGAGCACGAGCATCTGCTCAAGCCGCCGGTGAACAACCGGACCATGGCGCTCGGCAACGATTTCATCGTGCAGATCGTCGGCGGGCCGAACCAGCGCACCGACTTCCACGTCGACCCGTATGAGGAATGGTTCTATCAGCTCAAGGGCGCCATGCACGTGAACATCATGACCGACGAGGGCCAGAAGACCATCCGCATCTCCGAAGGCGACACCTGGCTGCTTCCGGGCGATATCCCGCACTCGCCGCAGCGCCCGGAGGCGGACTCGATCGGCCTGGTCATCGAACGCGTCCGCGAGGAGGGCACGCTGGAGAAGTTCCAGTGGTACTGCCTCGAATGCGCCGCGCTGGTGCACGAGGTGGAACTGCAGGTGCGTGACATCGTCGAGGATCTGCCGCCCGTCTTCACCGCGTTCTACGGCGACGAGCAGGCCCGCACCTGCGGCGGCTGCGGCGCCCTGCACCCCGGAAAGGGTTGAGATGACCGGCCTGATCGACATCCACACGCATTACGTGCCGAACGGCTGGCCGGATCTGCGCGCGGACGCCGGGCCGGACGCGCCGTGGCTGCGCGCGGAGACCGAGTCCGAGGCGATGATCATGATGGGCGACAAGGAGTTCCGCCGGATCGGCGCGGACTGCTGGAACGCGGAGACCCGGCTGCTGGACATAGACGCAGACGGCGTGCGCACCCAGGTGGTCTCCCCGACGCCCGCGTTCTTCAACTACGGCCGGACCGGCGAGCAGGCGGGCCGGATCGCCCGGATCTTCAACGATCTGGCGCTGGAGATCGTCGCTCCGGCGCCGGACCGGCTGATCCCGTTCTGCCAGGTTCCGTTGCAGGACACCGACGCCGCGTGCCGCGAACTGGAACGCTGCCTCGCCGCGGGGCATCGCGGGGTGGAGATCGGCAACCACGTCGGCGACCAGGATCTGGACAGCGCGGGGGTCGAGACCTTTCTGCAGCACTGCGCGTCGCTCGGGGTTCCGGTGTTCGTGCACCCGTGGGACATGGCGGATTCGCCTCGGCTGGACCGATGGATGGCGCGGTGGCTGACCGCGATGCCCGCCGAAACCCATCTGTCGATTCTGGCGCTGGTGCTCGGCGGGGTCTTCGACCGGATCGACGCGAGCCTGAAGATCTGTTTCGCGCACGGCGGCGGGTCGTTCGCGTTCTGGCTCGGCCGGATGGAGAACGCCTGGCATCGGCGGAACGACGTGATCGGCACCTCGGAGTTCCCGCCGTCGCACTACCTCGACCGGTTCCACGTCGATTCGGTGGTCTTCGACGAGCGGGCGCTGCGGCTGCTCGTGGACACGCTCGGCGCCGAGCGGGTGATGGTCGGCAGCGACTACCCGTACCCGCTCGGTGAACGCCCGGTCGGCGAGGTGGTGCGCAAGAGCGGTTTCCTGAGCGAGCCCGAGCGGCGGCTGATCACCAGCGGGAACGCCGAGCGCTTCCTCTCCCTGTCGTGACCGTCCTAACGGGACATTCCGGCGGCGACGTCGGTCAGGCTGCGGATCAGCGCGTCCACCGACGGGCTGAGCGTGCGCTGGGCGGGCAGGGTGAGCCCGACGCTGTGCCCGATGGGTTCCAGCGCCAGCGCGACCCTGGTGATCCTCGGATCGTCCTTGGTGATCAGGCTCGGCAGCGCGGCGATCACGTCGGTCTCCAGCAGCAACTGCCGCACGGTGAGGAACGAGGTGGTCTCCACCCGGTTCGCGGGCAGCGGGAAGTCGTTGCGGGTGAACAACTGTTCCAGCTCGCGGCGCAGCGCGGTCTCCGCGCCGGGCAGGATCCACGGGTATTCCGCGAGGTCGGCCAGCGAGACGCCGGTCGCGCCCGCCAGCGGATGCGCGGTGCGCACCACCAGATCCACCGACTCGTCGTACAGCTTGCGCCGCTCGATCCGCTCGTCCGAAGGCGCCGTCAGCCTGCCGATGATCAGGTCGACCCGGCCCGCCTCCAACTCGACCAGCAGCGCTTCCGGGGAGCCCTCCCGGACCACGATGGTGAGGTACGGACGCTCGGTCTTGATCGCCGCGATGGCGCGGGGCAGCAGCATGTTCGACCCCGCGAGATGGGTGCCGACCACGACCGTGCCGCGCTCGGCGTCGGCCAGTTCGGCGACGTGCCGCCCGGCCTGCTCGAGCTGGGCGAGCACCGCGCGGGCGTGCCCGGTGAACGCCTCGCCGAACACGGTCGGGGTGACGCCGCGCGGGCCGCGTTCGAACAACCGCACGTCGAGGATCTCTTCGAGCTCGTGCAGACTTCGGGTCGCCACCGGCTGCGTCACGTGCAACTCGGCGGCGGCCCCGACCACGGTGCCCTGCCTGGCCAGCGCGTCGAGCAGGACGAGATGGCGGAATTTCAGTCGGCCGTCCAGCAGGCGAGGCAAGATCACCGGCCGATCCTACCCGTGAGGTGCGTATGACCACGATTGTCCGAACCGGACCGATTCGCTACGCCACCGCGGCCCGATTCGCGCCGCCGGTCGCCGTTTCGGGGCAGCGGCCGTCGAGCGGGGAGATCAGCCCGCAACCGCCGTCCCGGCTGGACCGCGTGATGGGACCACCGCGCGACCGGCTCCCGCAGGGCGAGGACTGTCTCAACCTGACGGTCAGCACCCCGGGCCTCGATGCCGGACGCAGGCCGGTGCTGGTGTGGCTGCACGGCGGCGGATTCTCCAGCGGCGGCGGGCTGCTGGACTGGTACGACGGCAGCACGCTGGCCGCCGAGGGCGACCTGGTGGTGGTCGGCGTCAACTACCGGCTCGGCGCGCTCGGGTACCTGTGCCTGGACGGCGTCAGCCCCGGCAACCTCGGGCTGGCCGACCAGCTCGAGGCACTGCGCTGGGTGCGGGCCAACATCGCGGCCTACGGCGGCGACCCGGACAACGTGACGGTCGCCGGGCAGTCGGCGGGCGGCATCTCCATCCGGCTGCTGATGGACCTGCCCGAGGCGCGCGGCCTGTTCCGGCGGGCGATCCTGCAGAGCGCGCCGCTCGGCCTCGCCACCCGCCCGCCGGACCAGGCGGCCAGGCTCGGCCGGGTGTTCGCCGACGCGCTCGGCGCCGACCCGCATACCGCCGGGCTCACGGAAATCCTTGCCGCGCAGAAGGAAACCGCACTGGCCAACCTGCGGCTCACCGGCGACCCGATGGCACCCGCGTTCGTACCGGTGGACACAGCGGACGGGGCGTCCTTCGTGGACAACGTGCGCGACCTCGAAGTGTTGTACGGCTGGAACGCCGACGACATGACCGCGTTCCCCGGCGCCGCCGGGACCGACGAGATCTACGTCGAACCGCTGGCCGCTTTCGGCGACCGGCTGAGCAAGGCCGGCGCTGGCGTCTGCTCGTACCGGCTTGATTGGCGGCCCGAGGGTTCGGAGTTCGGCGCCACCCACTGCCTGGAACTGCCGCTGCTGCTCGGCACCGAGCGGGCGTGGCAGGACAGCCCGATGCTCGGCAAGGTCCCGTGGGCCGAGGTCGACGCCTTCGGTACCGCGCTGCGCGCCGTCTGGGCGACCTTCGTGCGCACCGGCACGCTCGATGCCGCTTCGGTCGAGGGTCGGCCGATCAGGTTCGCCGATTTTCGGTGACGCCGGGGTTCCTTCGCCTTACCGCTCAAAGAGGACGCTAGGGGACCAGGTCCGGCCGGACTCTCGCGATCTCCTGGGTCAGCTGCCGGACGATGGTGCTGTTCGGCAGTCTCAGTTCCACTTCGGGACCAGGAGTGGACGGGCGCGTGAACAGTTTCGCGTGGCGGCTTTCGAAGTACGGGTCCTTGGTAGTGAACACCAGGGCCGACGGGACGACCTTCGCGTTCGGGTCGCCCTGGGGCCGCGGGCGGGGTTCCTGCCCGCGCACCGCACGCACTTCGTCCCACTCGATCAGATCGGATTTGCGACCGGCTCGCCACCACAGACCACGTTCGTCGGCCGCGAAGCGAATCATGTGGGGGACGGAGCCGATCATCGTCAGCAGACCGCCCAGCGCGAGCGCGCCGAAGAGGAAGGACGCGGGGGCCGCGGGCATTTTGGCTCTGGGCGACGCCGACGGGTTCCCGACCTCCGGAAAGAGGGCGGCGAACCCGAAGAAGACCAACATGGCCAGTCCGCCGATGAACAACCAGCGACTGGACCGGTACTCGATTACGGGCGTCCCGGGAGTGGGTGACCATGTCTGTTCGGGCACGACCGGCAGCGTAACCGAAGACGTCCGGCCGGGCGTGTCATGGCCATGAGCTCCGCGCGTTGCCCCTACGGGCAGCCGGGCGTACCCGAAGGTCTGCCGCTGCGCGGCTGGACGGACGACGTCGGTGACGACGAATGTCCGGCGCATTTTCCCCCGTCCGGCGGCATGACCTGGACCCCTTGGCGTCCGGGGGAACCAGTTTCCCCACCTGCCGCGAGACGAGGTAACGGTTTGGGGCCGATGCGGATGGTGGCCACGGGCGGCTGGGTGGTTTCGCGTCTGCCGCGCGACGTGAGAATGGGGCGAAATGCCGTAACGGGGTTCGAGAATTCGGGTCATAAAAGGATGGTGCTCGCTTCGAAGTATGATGCGCGCGAGTGAACTTTCTCGACAGTGGATGAACCCGGCCGGACAATCGGATCGCGCGGCACCCCTGCTCCCATCATTCGGAGAAAAGGAAACCCATGCATGACGATGATGAACCAGTAGGCCGAGTGCTCGGCAGGCGGCAGGCGTTGATCCTGCTCGGCGCCGCCGGTGCGACACTCGCCGCCGCCGGCTCCGCCACGGCGAACGCCACCACCTCCGCCGCGGGCACCCCCGAGGTCTGCACGCTGGATTGTGTGGTCAAGCCAGAGCAAATGGAGGGTCCGTACTTCGTCGACGAGCGGCTCAACCGCTCCGATATCCGCAGTGAGCCGTCCACCGGACAACTGGTTCCCGGCACCGCGCTGGTAATCAATTTCACCGTGCAGCAGGTTCGGCAGCAGCAGTGCACGGCGCTGCCGGGAGCGATGATCGACCTTTGGCAGTGCGACGCTTTCGGGCTGTACTCCGACATTCCGTCCCAGGGCAGTCGTGGCCGCCGTTTCCTGCGCGGTTATCAGAACACCGACCAGGCGGGCACGGCCCGGTTCACCACCATTCTTCCCGGCTGGTACACCGGCCGCACGCTGCATATCCACGTCAAAATACGCACCGTCGGAACCAACGGCCGCCCGTACGAGTTCACCTCGCAGCTCTACTTCACGCCCGAGTTCGGCGCGGCCTACCTGCGGACCGATCCGTACCGGCGGAAAGGCCCGGCCGACACGACCAACAGCCGGGACTCGATCTACCGCAACGGCGGCTCCCAAATGCTGCTGCGCCCACAGCAGGCCGGAAACGGCTACACGGCGGACTTCGCCATCGGTCTCGACCTGTCGAACACCCAGGTCGGCCGTCCCGACTAACGGTGTTGCGGGAAGCCGCCACCTGGTCGTGGGGGGGGGGGGGGGGGGGGTTGTGACATTGCACCGAACCCACCCACAAGGGGGGGGGGGCCGGGGTGGGGGGGAGTGTCCGCCCCCGGGGGGGGTGCGGGGGGGTGGGG
>NZ_JBIWKX010000026.1:0-7971 GCF_044765885.1 Amycolatopsis sp. NPDC102389 | reverse complement strand
CGCGCCGTGCCCACCCCCGCGGGGGGCCGGCCCGCATACGGTGGTGGGGGCCCCCCCCCACTGGGTGGTGTGGGGAATGGGGGTTTCCCCCCACCCTGCCCACCCACGACCCCTTATGGCCGGCGGTCCCAGTGAAGCGGATCAGTCCCGCCGCTCGGGTTCGTACAGGCTGAAGGGGGTTCCCTGGTCGTCCTGGCAGTGGGCGATCCGGCCCACACCCGGGATCGCCTGCACATCGTCACCCTGGCCACCGAGTTCGTGCAGCCGTTTGCGCGAGGCGTCGATGTCGTCGGTGGCGAAGTAGACCCTCGGGTGGGTGAAGGCGTCGCCTGCGGCCGTGATCGCACCGGCCGGACCTCCCTCGATGACGTGGTAGTCGTCGCCGAACGCGCTGGTCGTCCAGCCGAAGAGTTCGCCGTAGAAGGCCCGCGCTTTGGTGGTGTCGGCGGCGGGGATTTCGACCCAGTTGATCTGTCCGGCCATGATCGGTCCTTTCGGTGTCCTTGGTGACACTTCGAGGACGAACGCGGTGGGCCGGTCTCGACACCGTCTGGCGCTTCAGATCCCGGCCGCGCGGTTCCCGGCGTCGAAGCCGCGCAGGGCCGCTCCGACGGCGGCCGCCACCGTCACCTCGAAGATCTCGTCTTCGCTGTATCCGGCGCCCTTGAGTTCGGCCATGTCGGCGTCGGTGATCCGGTGGGACGCGTCGCGGACTTTCGCGGCATACGAGTGCAGGGGCTCGGGGAGTTCTTCACCGGTCAGAGCGGCCGCGCGGATGTTCTCGTCCGTCGTGGCGGGGCTTTCCAGCACGGCGTGGCGCAGGTTCCGTGCTGCGTCGCCGTGGTCGGTTCTGTCGCCTTCGCGGAGGAGGAAGCCGGGGAAGCGGTAGCCGAACCGGTGCAGGGACCTGGTTCCGGTCTCCAGCTGGCCGTCACGCAGGACGAAGCCGAAGGCGTTGGCGAGCCGGTTGACGATGTTCCAGACCAGGTTCACGCGGAGCGCTTCGGCGACCGCGTGCCGGGGCAGTTCGGCCACGGTGGCGGCGTCGATGGCTCCGGGATCGCGGCTGACGGACTCCAAGAACGTGCGGACGGCCGCGAGCTCGGGCCGCGCCGACCCGGCGTCGTCCGGGTCGATCTCGCCGGTCCCGGCGAGACGGGTGAGCTCGGCGTGGGTGACGGCGCAGAACGGGCACTCGTGCAGCCGAGCGGTGGTCATGGCGAGGTATTCACGTTCTCCCGCGGTCCAGTAGGACGGTCCGCGCATCGCGTCCGCCGTGAGTTCCAGGAGGGGCTGGGCGAAGAAGCCGGGGCGGTACAAGAGCATCTTCACGATGTCGGGACTGTCCACTCCGGACTGTTTGGACGTGAGGCCCAGGAAGAGCTTCGCGCGACGACGATGGCCGTGGTCGAGAATGGACAGTCTCATCGGGACTCCGCGGTGTCGAGTGCGGTCAGCCGGCCGGTGAGGTAGCGCCGGTCGGCGGGTTTGACGGCGAGTTCGTATGCGCGCCGGTACGCGGCCGCGGCGTCGGCGGTCCGCCCGAGCCGCCGCAGGAGGTCGGCGCGCGCGGCGTGCAGGAGGTGGTACCGGTCGAGGCCTTCGATGTCGTCGATGAGCGCGAGGCCGTCCGCCGGGGTGGTGGCCATGGCGACCGCGACCGCGTGGTTCAGGGCGATGACAGGGGAGGGGCTCATCTCCAGCAGCCGCTCGTAGAGGCCGGCGATACCTGCCCAGTCCGTCTCGCCGGCTGTCGGCGCCTGAGCATGCATGACGGCGATGGCGGCCTGCAGCTGATACGGGCCCGGCCGCCCGTGGCGCAAGGCCCGGTCGAGCAGCCCGACGGCTTCGGCGATCTCGGCGCGGTCCCACCGCGACCGGTCCTGGTCCGCGAGCAGGACGACGTCCCCGTTCGGCCCGTAGCGTGCCGCGGCGCGTGAATCCTGCACCAAGAGCAAGGCGGCCAGGCCGAGCGCTTCCGGCTCGTCGGGCATGAGAGCGGCGACGAGCTTGGCGAGCCGGATCCCCTCCCTTTGAAGTTCCCGGAACTCCGGCTGGTCCCCGTCGGCGGTGTAACCCTGCGTGAAGATCACGTAGACCACCGCGAGGACTCCGGAGAGACGCTCCGGCAGGAGATGGTCGGCTGGAACGTCGAGGCTGATCCCGGCGTCGCGGATCTTGCGTTTCGCCCGCACCAGCCGCTGCGCCAAGGTCGCGTCACCGATCAGGAACGTGCGCGCGATCTGTCCCGCGGTCATCCCGGCCACGGCCTGCAAGGTCAACGCGACCCGCGCTTCCTCGGCCAGCGCGGGATGGCAACAGGTGAAGAGGAGACTGAGCCGCTCGTCCCCGACGCCGAGCAGGCTGTCCTCGCCGATGTCCATGTGCGTCACCTCCGGCGGAAGCCCCAGCTCGGCGAGCTTTTCCTGACCGCGGCGCGCCCGGCGCAGCCTGTCGATCGCGCTGTTGCGCGCCGCGGTCAGCAGCCAGGCCACCGGGTCGTCCGGCGGAGCCTCGCCCCATTTGCGCAGGGCGAGCGCGCACGCGTCCTGCAGGGCGTCCTCGGCGAGTTCGAAATCGCCGAGCACCCGGACCAGCGCGGCGAGCATGCGGGACCGATGCTCGCGATACGTCTCCGACAGGACCGGCGACGACGTCATGCGCCGGTCGCCGCCCGGTGATCGAGATCCGGTACCCCGGCGATCGGGCGTACCTCGATCGTTCCGTCTTCGGCCATCGGGCACAGCGCCGCCAGCTCCAGCGCCATATCGAGACTGGGGCAGTCGAGCACGTAGGTGCCGCCGAGATGCTCGTGGGTCTCGAGGAACGGCCCGTCGGTGATGAGCGTCTTGCCTTCGCGGACGCTGACCGTGGTCGCGGTGTGCTCGCCCTGCAGCGGATGCCCGGACACGAAGGCGCCGCGGCGGCGGCACTCGTCGGCGAACGCGTTCACTCTGGCCAGCGCTTCGGGGAAACGCGGGTCCTGCGGTTCCGGGCGGTCGCAGTTGTAGACCAGCAGCATGTACAGCACGTGTCCTCCACTCACCGGTTTCGATCCGTCGAAGAGGATGACGAACAGCACGACGGTAACTCGACAGCTCGCCCTGTACCTGTCGAGTTTCGCCCCCGCGTTCTCAGACTTTGCGTCCGACTCCGGCGTAGACGTCGTCCGGCTCGACGTCGCGGAGGCCTGGTTCCGCATGCCACAGCGGCGCGCTCACCACACGGCGACCATGAGCAGCCCGACCGGCCGATCGGTCGAAGTCCAGCAACCCGTGTGCCGCAACGGAGTTCAGCACCTTGCCCGGCCGGCAGAGGTCCGCCTCGACGACAGCACAGCGAAGGAACGTCCGGTTGGGGCTGCCGCCGAGCAGTCAGTCGTAGACCCGGGCCCCTGACACCCCACACCTCACAACGCTGGTACCCCATTGCCTCCAGCACGGTACCGACTCCGATGCCCGTGGCAAGCTCCTCGGTCAGGGCTACCCGGGAGCGAGGTGAGGGACGGCGGGCAGGCGTCCCGCCAAGGAGTCGATGCGCCTGTTGATCACGCTGAGCTGAGTTTCGGCCCGGCCGAGAACATCGGCTTGGGCGACCAGGTAACTATTGAAGATCTCCTCCCAACTGGGGCCTTTGACCGGGGCCGCTCCTTCTTTCGCGGATTCGGAGAGGAAGGTGATCAGCGCCGTGCCCCACACCATGGGCACTGTTCCTCCGGTCGCCGCGGTGCCCAGGGCTCCGGCGATGGTGCTCAGCGCGATCGAGAAATCGGGGGAGCCTTGTGCGTAGTACTTGTCGTGAACCGCGTCGACGAGCCTGCCCATCACTTCGTTCAGGTCTTCTCGTGCCTTGACGATGATCCCCGCGTAGGCGGTCATCAGTTTCGCGAGTTCCTCGGCCAGCGGACAGAAGTCCTCCATGTAGTCGATCACGCTGCCCAAGAACGTCTCGGCTTGGACGAGCCCGAAACGCTCGGGGTCGGCGACCTGGTTCTTGATGCTCTGGTAGCCGTGCGCCAAGGCGTTGACGTGATTGTTCCCGTCCCAGCGGGCGTCCTCGAGTGCCTTGTGCACCTGCGCGGCCACGGCCTCGTCGTCGTCGGGAGCGAGTTCCTGGCCGGACAAGGCGAAAGCCGGGTCGAAGAACTGCTCGAGAAACCGGCCCTGGATGACCGATTCGTACGGGTAGGTCATCCCCCCGCCGTTCTTCGAGGGGGTGTCCGATTCGTGCGCGCCGGTGGGGGTGAGGCAGCGGCCGGGGCTGCCGTCGTGGAAGGGCTCGAGCAGCCATCTGACCCAGGCGACGATCTCTCCTTCGTGTCCGAACTTGCGGTCGAGGCCCTGAACGACTGGGTGCCCGGGTTCGGGTGACCGGCCAGGCGGCGCCATCAGGCACCGCCCAGTTCGCGTCCGATGGCGCCCAGGGTCTCGGTGGCCCGCACCTCGTTCCTCGCGTACAGGGCACTCGCCTGGCTCACCGCGTCGCCGAACGCGACGACCTGGTTGTACAAGTCGGCTTGGCGGCGATGCAGCTCGCGGTGGAGGTCGAAGAACTTCTTGAGCGTCGTCCGGCAGGAATCGGTGAAATCCTCGCCGCCTTGCAGAAGCGGCTTGCCCAGAAGCGTTTTCCAGTCGGCCGTCGAAGTCCGGCCGAGCTCCCCGGTGACCCTTTCCATGTCCGTGATCGCCGGTTGGACGACCTCCGTCACGTAGCGATCCACGGTCTGTGGATCCACCTGATAACCGCCGGTGCTCATCCCGAACCCCTCTCGTATCGTGGTGACCCGAACTCGTGCCCGCAGTCCGTGAACCGGGTGCGGGCGGGAAGGAAGTCATGTCGACGACCGAACCGGTCAAACGCGCGGACGCACGCCGGAATGTCGAGGCGATCCTGGACGCCGCGACGGCCTCGCTGGCCGTCGATCCCGGCGTCAGCATCGACAAGATCGCGAAAGCGGCCGGCGTCGGCCGCGTGACTCTGTACGGCCACTTCGCGTCGAGGGCCGTTCTGGTCGCGGAAGTGGCCGCTCGCGCCATCGCGCGGACCGACGAGGCTCTCGACGGCCTCGATCTCGACGGCGAGCCGCGAGAAGCCATGGCCCGCCTCGTCGAGGCCACCTGGGAGCTGACCCGGCGATTCGGGGCGATCGTCATGGCCGCGAGCGAAATCCTGACCCCGGCCGAGATGCACCGCATGCACGCCGGCCTCGCCGAGCGGGTCCGCGAGCTCGTCGAACGAGGGCAGGAGTCCGGGACGTTCCGGAAGGACATCCCGGCGACGTGGCATCTCATGACCTTCCAAGCGGTGCTGCACGGAGCGTCCGCGGCCGTGCATCGCGGTGAGGTGACCGCCGGCGAGGCGCCGAGGCTGGTACGAGAGACCGTCCTCGCCACGCTCGCCGTGCGCTGAGATCGCCTTCACGGGTGCACCGCCCCTCCAAGTCCTATCTTGAACATGCGTGTTCGAGATAGGAACGTACAAGATGGTCGATGGCCTGTCAGCCGGATCGAAAGAAAGCTGACGCGCGAGCGATTCGTCAGCCCGAGGCACCTATCGTGTGGCGCGGTCACGCTGGGTCGGCCATTTGGCCGATGCGGCCCGGCCGATGAGCCGATCCAGGCGGTGATCACCACCCCATAGCGTGACGACTGTCAGTAATTCGTCGTCTACGGGGAGATCACGATAATGCTTCGCAAAACAGGGGTACTGGCGGCCGGGCTGGCCGCGGTGGGTGCGGCGCTGATCCCGGGGGTCGCGACGGCGGCCGACGGGCCGACGCCGTACGTCATCGGCGGGCACGACGCCACGGAGGACTACTCGTTCATGGTGTCGCTGCAGCGGGGCGGGAACCACTTCTGTGGCGGCTCGCTGATCAGCGAGAACTGGGTGGTGACCGCGGCGCACTGTGTGAAGGGGGCGCAGCCGGGGGAGATCAGGACCAGGATCGGAGCACGGCAGCACAACAGCGGGGGCACCGAGACGGGCGTCAGCCGGATCATCGTGCATCCGGACTTCGTCGGGCAGAACCCGCCGGGCGGGGACATCGCGTTGGTGCGGTTGGACAAACCGGTGACCGAGCGGCCGATCAAGATCGCCGAGGCGGCGGGCGACGCGGGAACGGCGACCAGGATCCTCGGCTGGGGCGAGCACTGCGCCGAGCAGAACTGCGGGGCGCCGGAGATCCTTCAGGAGTTGGACACCAAGGTGAGGCCGTCGGAGGATTGCCGGAATCTGGCGACGGGCAAGGAGATCTGCACCGGTTCCGACACGCCGGACGCGATGGGCTGCTACGGCGACTCGGGCGGGCCGCAGATCAAGGGCAGGCCGGGTGAGTGGGAACTGGTCGGCGCCACCAGCCGCGATGGCGACGCGGACCCGAAGTGCGCCAGCGGCCTGGGCATCTGGACCGATGTGACGGTGTACCAGGACTGGATCACCGAGCAGACGGCGTGACGTCGAGAAGCTTCTGAGTCCAAAGTAGACGACAGGCGAGGACGGTGACACGACCGTCCTCGCCCGTTCGTCACGGATCAATACCGGACCGTCAGCGGGGCGCGAGTTCCTCCAAAGAGGACAGTGGCGCCTTGTGCAGGTTCGAGATGATGTTCCTCGGCTTGTCCGCGGCCTTGCTGTAGTAGTGCGCGCCGGACTCGAACGCCAGGTAGACGTTGCTGCCGTAGACCGTCAGCCCCTCGGACATGCTCGGCGCGCGGAAGCAGTGCTTCTTGGCCGTGTCCAGGTCCTTGTCGCCGGCGCCGCGCCGGACCACGTAGATGTTGCTGCGGTTGTTCCTGCCGTGCGAAGTGCTGTAGATGAACAGGTCCTTGGTGACGACGAGACCTTGCGTCTTCGTCGGCACCTCCCACGAGCCCGCCCGGTAGCCCAGCTTGCCGTCGGAGCCGACGGTGTACGAGTGCATCAACCCGCGCTTGGCATCCTCGAACTTGCCGGCCCACAGCGTGTTGCTCGGGCCGTGGCTGGTGAGGAAAGAGGAGGCGTACACGATCTGCGCCTTCCCCTCCTGCTCGATGGGCAGCGACTTCTTGATCGCGTTCTTCAGCTTCGCCAGCGAGTACTTGCGGATCGTGTCGCCCTTGCCGGACACGAACGCCCAGCCCTGCTTCTCGAACACCGCGATCCCGCCGACGTGCGAGTACGCGAGCAGCGCCTGGCCGACCTGTTTGCCGGTCTTGGCGTCGATGCCGATGATGATCGCGCTGCGGTGCCCCGACTCGTACGAGGTGACCAGGATCAGGTCGTTCGACCCGTCCCAGTTCGACCAGGTCGCCGTGCCCTGGGGGATGTTGGTCTCCAGCGCGGGGATGGGGTGACTCTTGCTGAACCGGTTGTCGTAGGCGTAGGAGGCGGATTCCCCACGGTAGAAGGGGCCGTCCTTGCCGCTGGACTTCGTGTCGCACGTGATGGCCGCGGCCTCGGCGGAGGCGGTGCCCACCATGGTGAGGCTGAGCAGCAGCGTGCTCGCCGCGGCAGTGATCGTCGCTTTCTTGAGTAGGGTCTTCATGCGTTCCTTGGTAGTCGTTGTACGTCCCGTTCTCAACTGGGACTCGCGGGGGAGCGTGCGTGGTTCCGGCCGGGTTGTCGGCCGGTCAGCCGAGTGTCCACAAAGGACGCTGCCGGGCGACTGAATGTCCGTTTGATGCCGTCTGACCAGTTCTGCGCGGGGGGTCGTGAGTGGCAAAGAGGGTTCTAACCCTAATTGCCACTCACGACCTCAGCTAGAATCGTACTTATAGATATAAACCGGACACAACGCAGCTGGAAAGCGTCCCTTGTGGACATTCAGCGGCGCTTGGGCGTCAGCGAAGAGGGCCCTGGTGGGCCGACGGTGGGATGAAGGCTCCCTTCGTCGCGTCTAACCTGGATCCACCGGTGGGTTTTGTTGGTGATCTTGGTGGGGTTTGTTGATCTTGTTGGTGGGCGTGGGCGTGCTGGGGTGTGCTGGCTGGTCCA